>DASSFT010000635.1:0-3947 GCA_035694045.1 Chitinophagaceae bacterium | reverse complement strand
CCTGGTTGGTTTTCCTGTAGCATCGAAACCGCCTGTATACAATATTCTGATCATTCCCACTCTTCCACCTGGTTCCAGGATGTTCATATAGCTGTCAGTGCTATCCTTGGATGAATTCCAAAGCCCGATTTTTTTATAATCAAAGATTGCGTTGATATTATGACCCACAAACCACAAATTACCTACGTCCCTGAGGGAACCATCGGCAAGCGATGTCAGCTTGTTGTTGTTAACATAGAAATTGAATCCTGCGTCCCATGTCAAATCTTTTTTATTGATGATGCTACCATTCAAAGTAAATTCAAATCCCTTGTTTTGGGTAGTTCCAACGTTAGCCTGAATACTGGTCACACCTGATGTTTGTGGCAGGCTGAGGTTCTGCAATACGCCTTCTGTTTTTGTTTCGTAGTACTCGATTGTACCGGACAACCGATTTTTTAAGATGGAAAAGTCGAGACCAATGTTCAACGTCTTGGAAAACTCCCAGCTCAGTTGAGGATTCGGTATCAACGTTACATAATAACCGGTAGAATAACCCGTAGGACCAAAATTGTAGGGCCTCGTGCTTAACAAACCCAACGTTTGATAAGGATTGATAGCCTGGTTCGAGGTCTGGCCATACCCGGCACGTAGTTTTAAGCTGTTTATGATGCTGATGCCTTTCATAAACGATTCATTGGCGATATTCCAACCTACAGAGACGGCGGGATATGTGTGCCATTGATGTCCTGGCGCCAATACTGAAGCGCCATCGGAACGTAAAGTAGCCGTGAGCATATAGCGGTTTTCATAAGAATACATGATACGACCCATCCAGGACATTAATCCACGTAACTGGTAATCCTGGTTGGCCGGATCTACCGTTATCTGGCCGTTGGCCCGCCCTATATTATAAAATTCGAAAGCATCGGCTGGTATATCCGAGCCCGTCATGTTTGTCCGGGTAGATTTCAGTTGCTCTGCAGAATACAGCACCAACGCGTTGATCGTATGCTTTCCTGCAAATGTGCGATCGTAGGTCAGCAGGTTTTCGGCCGTCCAGTGATAACTGTTCCTGTTATCAACAGAAGCCGATGACACCGTATTCGGATTTAGTCCATCACCAACTCCCTGTCCCGTATAAGCGCCATTATTGCTTTGTGTATAGTCCAGGCCGAAGTTTATTCTATACTTTAATCCATCAACCCAGGGTATCTTCACTTCACCAAAAAGAGCATTGTAAGAAGCGAATCCGCGGGTCTCGTTTATCCATTGGTCGTTTGCCTGCAAATTTTCAACGACGCTCTTGGTATAAATATATTGGTTGTCCAGGATCATTCGTATTGATCTTTTCATTGTACCATCCGTGTTAAACGGGGTGGAAATAGGTGTCATGCTTAATGTATTATATAAGCCTACCTGGTTTCCTTCGCTTTCGTTGTAGTTGGTATATGTTGTGAATCCAACCCGGAAATATTTTCCGACCTGCTGATCCAATGAACCCCGCAGGGAGTAGCGCTTGTATTGCTGTGTAGGAATAATCCCCTGGTTGAGGTAGTAGCCCAATCCAAAATTGTAGTTACCGGTTTCTGAACCACCGGAAAGGCTGACATTATGATCTGTTACGATGCCGGTTTTATAAAACAGATCCTGCCAGTCGGTATTCAGGCTGTTATCTTCATCCTGTCCATTAGTATATTGACCCCTGGCGGCGCGAAGCTTTACAAATTCGGGACCGTCCATCATTGGGTATTTGGCAAAAATCTTCTGCGCACCTGTATAAGTGCTGTACCTTATCTGGGGCTTCCTGTTTTTTGACCCTTTATCGGTTGTAACAAGTATAACACCATTTGAGCCACGCGAACCATAGATTGCAGTCGCCGAAGCATCTTTAAGGATCTCGATACTCTTCACGTCATCTGGATTGATGTCGGCCAACGAACCTATAAAAGGTATTCCGTCAAGAACGATCAACGGATCGTTGTTACCAGTCAACGACCGTGCGCCCCTGATGCGGATCTGCATGGTGGCTCCCGGGCGAGTAGACGTTTGCGACATTTCTACACCGGCTATCCGCCCCTGAAGAGCCTGGGAAATATTGGGCGCGGGAATTTCCCGCATCGTATTGCCATTGATCGAAGCGACTGAGCCTGTAACAGCTTCTTTTCGCTGTGTACCGTAACCCACGACTATTACCTCGCTTTCGGTTTTTTCCAGAGAAGCAAGCGATACATTCACTGTTTGCCTGTTGTTGACTTTTACTTCCTGGGTAGTAAAGTTGATTGCCGATATAACCAATGTGGCATTGGCTGGTGCGGAAATTTCAAAATTCCCATTGTCATTGGCAGTGGTCCCGACTGTACTTCCTTTTACCAGGACGGAAGCCCCTATAACCGCTTTTCCGTTTTCATCCGAGACGCGGCCTTTAACCCGGATTTCCTGGGCAAAACCTGGTAGTGCAAAACACAACATGACCAATACCGGAAGGGTAAAAGTCATCAGCTTTTGCAATCGGTCCTGCCAAATTGGATTTTGTTTTAGCTTTTGTTGTAGTGAAGCTTTCATAAACAGCAGTTTTAAAATTTTTAAGTTTGACGGGTGTTGAACACCTTTTTTTTCAGACCGCCGCCCGGCGGTCCTTGTTTTTCATTCGGACGAACTATTATTAACTGCCGACCGGCACAAAAAGGCATTTACACTCCAAATGGCAATGCTATTTGTCTTTTTGTGGCAACTGGCAGATTGCTTTGCTTTTGTTGCTGCGGTAAAAAAGCTGGTAAATTCTTGTAGCTGCAAATAAAAAATGGAAATAAAAACTCCCTGGAATGCAGAGTGCACAAGGGTTTGAGCAAGACTAAACGAACCTTATTCTTAATTACGGCAAGCATTCAAAAGCAATTGGCAAGTCGAATGTAACGAGATTTTTCTAAAAATTGCAACCGATTGCAATTTTTTTTTCAAATAATGCTTCTTTTATTTGTAGAAGAAAGCCCCAGACATGCCGGACGAAAAGGAAATAACGATCTATGATATTGCCAAACATCTCAATATTTCGGCCACAACAGTCAGCCGGGGACTGAAGGATCATCCTGCTATTAACAAGAACACCCGCAAAAAAATCTTTGATGCAGCCAGGCACCTGGGCTACCGGTCAAACACCTTTGCAAGTAGTTTACGCAGCAAAAGAACCCATACGATTGGCATCATTGTACCACGGCTCAACAGCTATTTTATGTCATCTGTACTGGCAGGTATGGAAGATGCCGCTAACCGCGAGAGCTATAATATTATCATCAGCCAGTCGCTGGAAAGCGCCGAAAAAGAAATGGCAAATGCCCATACCATGTATAATAAAAGAGTGGATGGTTTGCTGGCCTCCCTGGCTTATGACACCGAGAATATCGATCATTTTGAACCCTTTTTCAAAAAGGGAATACCGGTCATTTTTTTCGACCGTATCTATGATCACAAAGAGAGCATGAGTGTGGTAATTGACAATAGTAAGGCCGCTTATGAAGTCACTAAACACTTGATAGACAACGGATGCAAAAGAATCATGCACCTTGGAGGTAATATGCTCCGGAATGTTTATGTCGACCGTTTCAAAGGTTATAAAAAAGCCCTACTGGACCACAAAATGAAGTTTGATGAAAAACTTCTTTTCATAAGCAAACTGAATGAGGAGGCCGGGACGGAAGCCGCCAACCTCATACTGAAAATGGGAAACAGAAAACCCGATGGCGTCTTCTCTGCCAACGATACTGCTGCCGTTTACTGCATGATGAAATTAAAGGATGCTGGTATCCGGATCCCGGAAGACATTGCTTTTGCAGGCTTCAACAATGACCCAATCAGTAAGATCATTGAACCAAACCTTACCACGGTAAACTATTCAGGATATGACATGGGCGAAGCGGCCGTGACCAGCCTGATCAATCATTTAAATGGGATATCCAATGTGAAAAGCA
>DASSFT010000634.1:0-4798 GCA_035694045.1 Chitinophagaceae bacterium | reverse complement strand
ATTTCCACCTTCATGATCGGCATGAATGGTCATATAGAGGCGCATGAGCTCCTTGAAAGTGTCATCTTCATACCCAAGCATATGAGCAAAATTCCCGGCCCAGTCCAGCAAACCATTCGGCTGGATATGATCACCAAATTTATACTTACGACGATAGATATAGGCGGCCACACGGGGCAACCGGGCGATGAGGTCCATACAATCATCGAATATCGAATCCCAGTAATCCTTTTTATTCATCCCCGTCGCGTATTTCTTGGCAAATTGACTTTCCGTTTGCAGGGCCATGATGGCAACTACAAACTGGGTCATGGGGTGTGTATTGAGAGGTAAGGCCTCGATGGTATGAAATACGTGAGTAGGTACATGGCTGCGACGCTGCAAAACAGAGGTGATATGCTGCACATCTTCTTCAGTAGGTAATTCACCGATCAGCATTAAATAAAACAAACCTTCAGGTAAAGGTTCTGACCCGCCCGGCGCTTTAGGTAGTTTTTCCCTCAATTCAGGAATAGAATATCCGCGGAAGCGAATGCCTTCCTGGGCATCCAGTAAGGAGGTTTCTGTTACAAGGCCCGTCATACCGCGCATGCCCTGGTATACCTGCGATAACTGGACCTCGCCAATTACCTTAGTACCGTGTTCCTTAAGTAATTCCTTGATCTCTGCGGCCGTATGTTCTGATTTTTCTTTGAACCTGTCTTTGACTATGCCCATGAAAACTGTTTGAAAGAATATTGAAAATTTGACGACTAAAGGTAATCAAGACTGTCTGCACAGCAAAAAATTCAGAAAATGATGCCGGTTATAATCCAATGAAAATCCGGTCTACTTAGGAGTTTTTCTATACATCCAGTAAGCCACGAATGAAAACACAATATTGGGTAACCAGGCGGCGAGGAGTGGAGGAAAATTGCTTTTAATGGCAAACACGGTTGAAAACCTGTCGGAGATTATAAAAATCGCTGCGATGACAATTCCCAGTGCCAGGTGCATTCCACTGCCTCCACGGCTTCTCCGGCTGGCGATCACGACCCCAATGAGAGTGAGCAGCAATACGGTAGCAGGGGTAGCGGTTCTCCTGTATCGCTCCACTTTAGAAGGAGCAAGTCCTTCTCTTCCCCTGGCTTCTTCACGCCGGATATAGGCTACCAGTTCGGGAGTGGTGAGCTTGTCTTTAAGATAATCATCCTTTCGAAGCTCTTCTGGCTTAAGGCTGACGTTTATAACGGTATCGTTGTGCTGGCTGATGAGCTCAGTCAACCCTGAGACTGTTCTTTCAGTCACATTCAGCAATCTCCATTTCCGTACCGACGTGTCCCACCGGATGGAGTTTGACCGGAGATTATAGACAACTTTATCATCCCTGACACGCTCCATGAAAAATGAACTCGCTGACTTGGTGACTGTATCGTAGTATTTCAGGCCGATATAAGTAACTGGATCTATCTTGAGATAAAAAGAATTCGAGCCCTGCCTGTTCTTCATTGGGTCGTTCTTGTCAAAATAATTAGCCTGGAAACTACTTTTGATCTTATTTGCTTTGGGGATCACATAGCTGTTGCCCAGCCATAAAAGCGCGGCAAAGAACAGCCCACCGACAATATAAGGTCTCAAAAACCGGTTATAGCTGGCGCCGCTGGCGAGTACAGCAATTATTTCAGAGCGGGTAGCCATGCGACTGGTAAAGAAGATAACCGCTATAAAGACGAAAAGGGGAAAAAGCAGTCCCCAGATAAAAGGAACAAAGCCGAAATAATATTGCTTGATGATCTGGAGAGTAGACAAACCTGTTTTTACGAAATCGTCTGTTTTTTCACTGGTATCCACGGCCACCGCGATCAGCGTAAACAACACCATGCAGAAAAAGAAAGTAACTACGAATTTCTTCAGTATATACCAGTCGATTTTATTCATTGAAATAAGAGTGTGAAAGTTTTATGACGGTTAGTTGGAAACCAGCCATAACACAAAGGAAAAGAATTATCAGGAATAAGAATGTGAAAGTTTACATACTAAAATACCTGTCACGGTAAGAAGTAGTGACAGGTATTTATTTCTTGAATTTTCCTGGCTTAATGGCGAATGATTCTAAATTAAACCCGGTGTAAATTGGTTTAATTATGAATGATGGGAAAGAGTTCTTTGACCCAATTTTGATACAGTGTTTTCACCGCGCCTTTCTCTGTTTTTTCACCTATTCTTACAGGCGTGCGATTGTAATTAGCTAATAGTGTTTTACTTTTCAAGTACGATTCACCAAAACCCCAAATTATGGCAGGCAAAAAAATAGCCATTAGCACAGCTAATGCAATGATCAGCAACTACGTTGACTATCTGAGGACTCTCCGGGTAGATGCGAAAAAGAAAACCGAGTATGTATCATTTACCCTGCAGGAGATCCAGGCATGGCTGAATGAGGTCACTCCCTCAACCGACGAGTTAAGAATTTACCTGGGTGTTTATTCTGCCGACTCTCCAACCCCCGGGACACCCGGCCGTGTGACCACGATCATCTGGCCATATAAAAACGGTAAGCCGGCCCAGAAACCAATCGAGGGAAAAGATGGCGATGATGGCGGGCATCCACCTTATAATGATGGTCAAGGAATGCCTTAATGGATACGACAATCAATCTTATTTACCTGGCAAGTTTGCTTGTTAGTGCCATCTTCGCCTTTGTCTACAGGAAATATCTCAGTGGCAGGAAGCTTACTATCCTGATACCTTATCTTTTTGCTGTTTTTATCCAGGAAACGGTGCTGGCCATGGGAAGCTGGTTTCATTTATTCAAATCCTCGGCCATTGTATATAATATTTACCAGCCTGTCAGCGCCGTTGTTTTTGCATACATATATTTCAGTATCCCCTTCATGTCTTCCCTGAAGAAACTGATTGCGGGAATGACGATTGTCTATCTCTTACTCGTGTTGCTAAGTTATTCCCTCCTTGAGTCCATATCAATTACCAGTACCTACCAGCCTATAGCAAGAGGATTCCTCATCACGTTTTGCGCGGTTTTATTCTTATTCAAGTATTTCGACCTCAATAATATTAATGAAGAGAGATATTGGCGTCCCCTTGTCTGGATAACGGCTGCCATTGCCATCTTCTATCCTGTTGTGACCACCTCGCTGGCTTTTCAAAGATATCTCGCCCTGCAGGACGCTACCCTCTGGGGCTTCAAACTATACCGGCTGATTCCCCGGGTAATGAGTATTTTCATGTATAATTGCTTCAGTTACGCTTTTTATCTATGCCAAAAGATAAAATAGACTTTGTTATATTGATAACTGGCGTCAGTTTTCTCATGTTAATGCTGGTGATAGCAGTTGTGTTGCTTTTTCGCATTTACCTGAAAAGAAAGAACAAACTGCTACTGGAAAAAGAATTAATGGGCATCCAGTTCGAACAAACACTTTTACAATCCAAGCTGGAAATACAGGAGCAAACCTTTCATGATATCAGCCAGGAACTCCACGACAACATCGGCCAGATGCTAAGCCTGGTAAGCATCAACCTCAATACGCTGAATGCTCCTCATGAAAATGACAAGATCGCCAAAATGGATGAATTGCTCGGGAAAGCGCTGACTGATCTCCGCAATCTCAGTCATTCACTCGACGCCGACTATATCCGGAATAATGGCTGGACGGGCCTGGTAATAAAATTGCTAAATAACCTGGAAGCAACCGGGAAATTCAGTACCAGCGTAGAACTGGACGATGAACTTCCATCGCTGGGCAACGAAAAACCAATCATTCTTTTCCGAATGATCCAGGAAGTGGTCAATAATATTATGAAACATGCAAATGCAAAAACAATATATTTGAAAGGAAAAAAGGAAAACAATATATTGGTTATCACGATAAAGGACGATGGAAAAGGCTTTGCCGAAAATTTGATTTCCGAAGGGGCCGGGTTGAACAACCTGCAAAACAGGGCCAAAATGATCAATGCAGAACTGGCGATCAGCAGCCAGCCCACGAGAGGAACCCTGGTAACCATTTCAATCAAAACAGAAACTGGTGGTTAAGAAAACACAAATTGCATTAGTTGACGATCATGCACTGCTTCGCAATGGCCTGGCATCTATTGTGAGATCATTCGATGGATACGCAGTGTCGATGGAAGCTGATAACGGCAAGGATTTTATTGAGCAGCTAAAAACATCGCCGCCCCCTGATATTGTGCTACTGGATATCAATATGCCAGAAATGAACGGGATAGAAACGGCGATTTGGATGAAAAAAAACCTGCCCGCTGCCAAAATACTCGTGTTAAGTGTAATGGATACAGACGCGGTCATCATCAGTATGCTGAAACATGGCGCCAGGGGATATATTTTAAAGGACAGCAAGCCCGCTATTTTTAAACAGGCCCTGGATAATATCCGCGACTCCGGCTTTTTTATGAACGAACTGGTCAGCAATAAAATGCTGAACTACGTCACCAATGACGAAGACAATGCGACGAAAACGCATATCATTTCACAATTAACCGACAATGAGATCACATTTCTGCAACTATCCTGCACGGAAATGACCTATAAAGAGATCGCGGAAAAAATGAAAGTAAGCCCCCGTACCATTGACGGCTACCGGGATCATCTCTTAAAGAAACTGAATGTGCAATCCCGTGTTGGATTGGTCATTTTTGCCATTAAATACGGGCTGTATAAACTATAGTCTTCGCTTCAACACCTCCGTCATTTCATTTTTCCAGGTGGCAAAGTTTCCTAGTATGATTCGATTCCTGGCTTCTCCCACCAACCATAGATAGAAGGCAAGATTATGTA
>DASSFT010000633.1:0-11301 GCA_035694045.1 Chitinophagaceae bacterium | reverse complement strand
AACTACCGGTTACGGGCTATCTCCTGGTGATCATTTTCCAGGGAGCCGTTACATTCTGGCTGGTATACTATGGTAGCAATGCGGATAATAGTCTTTTTGTTCCCTGGCAGGGTATGGTAATTTGCGCCCTGCTGATTGGCGGCTTTTACCCGCTTACCCAGATCTACCAGCACCAGCAGGATTTGGATGATGGTGTGGTGACAATCAGCTACAAGCTCGGACCCAGGGGTACTTTTATATTTTGCGGCATCGTTTACCTGATCGCTTTTTCATTCATGGCACAATTTTTTATCCTTCAACATCAGCAAAGTAAATTGATAATGGTAAGCATCTTTTTTATTCCAGTTATCGTTTATTTTGTAGTATGGTATCTGCGGGTCAGTAAGGACGCTCAAGCCGCTAACTTTAAGAATGCAATGACCATGAACTGGCTGGCCGCAGCATGCACAAATATTTCATTTCTCGGATTGTTAATCTGGAACTGGCTTGAGTAAAATACTATCCATTGGCCTTGGTCTACCGGCTTTTAAGCACCGGCAGGATGATATCCTCGATTTCATGCAACGGGTGTATGCCCTGGATGACCCCGGCAAGCGAAAATTAAAATTCCTGTATAAACATAGCGGCATTGAAAACCGTTATTCGGTGGTCCCTGATTATGGCCGGACGGCCGGTGATTGGAGATTTTTCCTGCCCTCAGAAAATCTTGAACCCTTTCCCGGGCTGGAAAAGAGGATGCTATGGTTCAAACAGGAAGCAGGGCCCCTTTCTGAAAAAGCCATCCGGAATTGCCTGGGCGATTTTCCTGTACAAAAAATTACCCATCTTATCACGGTTAGCTGCACCGGTATGAGCGCACCAGGCCTGGATCTTGAGCTGCTGGAGCTGTTAAACCTGCCCCTAACTACTTCCCGCACTGCTATTAATTTCATGGGTTGCTATGCAGCTGTTCATGCGCTGAAAATTGGCGATGCATTCTGCAAAGCAGATAAGAATGCAAATGTGCTGATTGTATGTACAGAACTATGCACGCTTCATTTTCAAAAAAAGCCAACCATTGACAACCTTACCAGCAGCCTTCTCTTTGGCGATGGCGCTGCCGCTGTTTTGATGACGGCCGATGAAAGCCTGCAGGGATTAAAACCGGAACACTTCTTTTCAACCGTCGCACTGAAAGGCAAACAGGATATGGCCTGGGAGCTTTCTTCATCAGGTTTTCTTATGACATTAAGCGGTTATGTAGCCGACCTGATCGGTGAAGACTTTAATAAGTTCGTTTGCGATGCTGTTAATGCAGCCGGGATGACAAAAGAAGATATCACGCATTGGTGTGTTCATCCTGGCGGAAAAAAAATTCTTGAATCGGTTCATGAAAGCCTGGGTTTTACAAACGGGCAATTACAATATAGCTATGATGTGCTGCGGGATTACGGCAATATGTCTTCGCCAACAATATTATTCGTCCTGAAGAATATCATTGATGATCTTGATAAGCAAAGACCTGCCAGGATCCTGGGTGCTGCATTTGGTCCAGGTCTTACCATGGAAACATTCATTTTGTCTTCCTGATAAAAAACAAGCATACGATCGAACCCGGTTCAAATATCAACAGCCTCGAATCTTCATGGGAATCTATAACACAAGAAGAAGAGGTGTATGATGTTGCTATTACCGGTGGCGGTTTGGCGGGCCTTGCGCTTGGCATCCAGCTGTCGCGATTGGGATATAATATTGTGTTGCTGGAAAAGGAACAATATCCTTTTCACAAAGTGTGCGGCGAGTATATCAGCATGGAATCATGGGATTTCCTGCGGGGATTGGGGCTGGAACTAGAGACGATGGATATATCACGTATCAAAAAATTGCAGGTGTCTGCCGTCAATGGAAAGGTGCTTGAACATGAATTATCTCCCGGTGGATTTGGTATTAGCCGGTATGTCCTGGATCATTCGCTTTGCAGCATCGCCCGGTCCGCGGGTGTAAGGGTCGAGGAAAATACAAAAGTGGATGATATCGTTTTTACAGGTAATGATTTTATCACCAGGACCGCAAAAAAAAACTATCGGAGCCGGGTTGCCTGCGGGAGCTTTGGCAAAAGGAGTAATATTGATATCAAGTGGAAGCGAAAATTTGTAACGATCACTAAAAGCAGGCTCAATAATTATGTGGGCGTAAAATATCACGTAAAGACTTCTTTCCCCCCCGATACGATCGCCCTGCATAATTTCAACAACGGCTACTGTGGTATTTCAAAGATCGAAGAAGATAAATATTGCCTTTGTTACCTGACAAATGCAACCAACCTCGCCAGTGCTGGAGAATCTATTCCAGCCATGGAGCAAAAGGTCCTGGCTCAAAATCCCCATCTTAAAAAATTATTTAGTGAAATGGAAATTGTTTACCGGTCTCCTCTTACCATTTCAAGAATAAGTTTTGATAAAAAGAAACAGGTCGAAAACAATGTGCTGATGATCGGGGATGCAGCCGGAATGATCACTCCCCTGTGTGGCAATGGCATGAGCATGGCCCTTCACGCCAGTAAGCTGGCGGCTGAACAGATTGACCTGTTTTTTCAAAAGAAGATCGGGAGGGAAGAAATGGAACAGCAATATTCTCATCAATGGAAACAACAGTTTGCTAAACGGCTGCACATGGGAAGAAGAATTCAACGACTGTTTGGTCAATCATGGTTGACCAATTCTTTTGTTCAAATTGCGAAAGCCTCACCTCGATTGGTTGGTTACCTGATCAGTCAAACCCACGGAAGTAGTTTTTGATGCTGGATGCTAGATGCTCGATGCTGGATGATCTGTGCTGAGTTGGTGAATGGTGCTAGTATCCAGCATCCAGTATCCAGCATCTAGTTTCCAGCATCTAGTATCCTTTTTGTAGAGATAGTTTGCTTTCTTTACTAAGCACATTCCATGCGATGATGATACTAGACAACATGAAAACTGCTCCCAGCAGGAAAGAAACTCCTGGGAACTGAACGGGAGCAGATTTGGTAGTAAAGTATTTAAACAAATTATTCATGATAAGAGGGCCTAAAATAGTAGTAAGACTCATCAGGCTGGTCAATGAACCCTGTAATTCTCCCTGTTCATTGGGTGGTACATGTTGTGCCAGCACAGCCTGGAGCGAAGGTCCCGCAATTCCTCCCAGGCAATAGGGAATAAGAAAGGCGAACATCATCCAGCTTTCTGTGGCAAATGCAAACAGAACCAGCCCGACCGTATAAAGCCATAGTCCCAGGTAAATGCTTTTTTCATTACCTAGTTTTGGATTGATCACTCTGGTCAGCCCGGCCTGCACGGCACCGACCAGCAATCCTACTATTGCAAGCGATAACCCGATCATTCCTTCACTCCAGTGGAAACGGTGCTTGGTGAAGAAATTCCAGTTGCCCTGTACGGATTGAGCCGCCATATAAATGAGAAAAAATGAGATCGCCAGCCTGCCGACGACAGGATATCTTTTTAATAGCTGTAATGATCCGAAAGGATTGGCTCTTTTCCAGTGAAACGCTCTTCTGTTTTCGAGGCTCAGCGATTCGGGTAAAACAAAGTAACCATAAAGAAAATTTAGTCCACAAAGGATCGCTGCCGCAAAAAAAGGAGCTCTTACACCCCAGCTGGCCAGCAAGCCACCGAGCAAAGGCCCCAGGATAAATCCAAGACCAAAGGCAGCGCCGATCATCCCAAAATTTTTTGTCCTGGTCTCGTCAGTACTGATATCCGCGATATAGGCCGAAGCAGTAGTAAAGCTGGCTCCGGTGATGCCGGCAATGATACGACCAATGAACAATAAGCCGTAGGTCGGTGCAAGTGCCAGGAACAGGTAATCGATGCCAAAGCCTGCCAGTGAACAAAGTAAAACGGGGCGGCGTCCATATTTGTCGCTCAGGTTGCCGATAATAGGTGCGCACAAAAATTGGGTGAACGCATAAGCAGACAGTAACCAGGCGCCATATGAGCTTGCAACATTAGCCGGGATATGTTTTAACTCGGAAATAAGTTCGGGCATAACGGGGATGATCAGGCCCCAACCCATCACATCGATAAGCAATGTGACAAAAATGAATTTTAATGCTGCTGGTTTTGATGCTGCCATAGGAATAGTAGTAATCTGGCAAAATTGCGGGTTTTTTCATACCGGTAGCAATAAATCAGGCACGATTTGAGTAGCGTCCCAACTTGATTTCTCGCCACGGCGCAAAGGCGCAACGTGTGTGTCTTCATAATAATGCCTCCCAGCCGAAAGGCAGGTCGTTGCGGCGCGGCGTTGTGGCGAGAATTTATTTCAGACTGAGACACCACCCGATTTTGAAATCAGAAATTAACATTGTTGAAGGTTATACCTTTGTCCCTGTTTATATCTTTGGACTTGATCATAAATAGATTATTAATTTAAAAATTAGCATATGCGAATCAGACAAATTGTTCTACATTATTATCAGCGGTTGTTCTTTTTTCATGTGTCAGCCAGAAAAAATTTAAAAAATCCCAGTCGGATTATGTGTTATTACAAACCCAGTGTGACCAGGCTAAAAGCCAGATGCAGTCGAGTCTCACCGAATGCACTACGGCAAGAGCTGACCTGGAACGCCAGAAATCCGGTATGGAAACCGATATCGCTAATCTCAAGAATCAAATAGATCTTCTTAAACAGAATAATACTCAGGCTCTGAAACAATTGGAGGATCTTTCCGTGATCTCTGCTTCACAGGCTGAAAGCATTAAGAAATCTCTCGATAATATTGGCGCAAAAGATTCATATATACAAACGCTGCAACAGCAGATGGCAAGAAAAGATTCATTGAACATGGTGTTGGTGATGAATCTCAAGGGTGCTGTCGGCAACCTGGATGACAAAGACATCAATATTAAGGTTGATAAAGGAGTGGTGTATATAGATATATCCGACAAACTTTTATTCAAGAGTGGGAAATTCGAAGTTACCGAACAGGCCAAGACGGTTTTGGGTAAGGTAGCCGCTGTGTTACAAAACCAGCAGGATATCGAATTTATGGTAGAAGGTCATACGGACAATGTGCCTTACAAGGGCGGTGGTGTACTGCTTGACAACTGGGACCTGAGTGTTAAGCGTGCCACGGCTGTAGTGAGGATCTTGCAAAAACAATATGGATTGGATCCCGCTAAAATGGCTGCTGCAGGCCGTAGCGAATACAAACCTGTTGCAGACAACAGCACATCGGAAGGTAAAGCTGCCAACCGCAGAACAAGGATCGTGATACTGCCCCAGCTCGACCAGTTCTTTAAATTGCTTGAACCAAAGAAGGCATAATTAAGCCTAACTATGATCGATATTCGAGAGGCTGAATCAATCAGCCTCTTTCTTTCGTTCGCTCATAATATTTCATTTGAAACCAATTCGCCGGCGCTCCTCCAATTTTTGCTTTTCTGTCTTTTCATCCAATAGATTTTCGATAGCATTATAAATAGCTGACAGTTGGGCATCATGCTCTCCAAGCCGATTATACAATTCCTCCCGAAGTTCTTTTAACTGAGTCGCGAAGTTTTTATGCTGCAAAGCAAATTGCCTTAGTTCAATAAACGCTCTCACAACAACGAGGCTCAGTTTTATTGCTCTTTTACTTTTTAGCACCATTCCGGCCATGGTCACACCATGTTCAGTGAATACAAAAGGAAGTTTGCGTGTGCCTCCCCAACTTGAAGTCACAAATTGTGACTTCAAGTTGGCAAATTCTTTTTTGGTCAATTGAAACATGAAATCCTTTGGGAACTTTTCCATATTTCTTTTAACCGCCTGGTTTAAAACCTTTGTTTCCACCTGGTATATCTCAGCAAGGTGAAAATCAAGCATTACTTTCTGGCCTCTTAACTCTACGATCTTTTTTTGAATGATATTGGGTTTCATAAAATGAAAAGCGCTTTGAAAAAGGACAAATTAAAAATTACTTGTCAAGCCGGAGGAAGAAATGCCCTCGTTTTTTTCGCATCAATAACGTTTTTTTTCGCATTTGTTGGTCTTTCCCGTCATTTAAAACAAGTTTAAGGTGACGGGGGTGCGGGGAGCACCAACAAAACCTATGTACCCGACAAGTTGTTGGTGCTCTCTGCATGCATTTGAAGCGAAGAGTCATTTTATATAGACGAGAAACACCAACAACGGAGATGTAAAAATCCGACACTCATTAACGCTCTTCAACCCACTCATCTTGTTCCCGCTACAGGCGGTACCAATTGACTACGATGCTATTCGTTTTTATGCAATTTTTGGCGAAAATGTATAGCATATGAAAAGACTTTATTTATTCATCGTGATCTCGTGTTTTGCAATCGCCAGCCAGGGACAGGGATCGGTGAAAATCACTATCGTGAATGATAAACAGGCCGGCGTAGAAAATGCCACGGTTGAAGTGATCAGGCAAAAAGATTCCTCGTTGGTTAAAGCTGCTATCGCCGACAGGAATGGCCTGGCCGAATTTGACAACATTCATTTTGGTGAATATCGGATCAGGGTAAGTATGGTCAATTTTGGCACCGAATACTCGTCTTCATTTTCCCTCTCAGCCGATCAATCAAGTATAACAGTTCCCAACATTATGCTATTGCCAAAAGCAGGTCAACTGGGAGGGGTGACAGTGACCGGGAGAAAGCCTTTTATCCAGAAGCTGTCCGACCGTATCGTCGTTAATGTAGAGAACAGCATTGTAAGTGCCGGCAGTTCGGCGCTGGATGTGCTGGAACGATCGCCGGGCGTAAATGTGAGCAATGATGATGTCATCAGTTTGAGAGGCCGCTCCGGCGTGATCATTATGATCGATGGAAAACCTACCGCCATGTCGGGAGCTGATCTTGCAAATTATTTAAGAGGGCTGCCTTCGGCTGCCATTGAAAGGATCGATATCATTACAAACCCTTCGGCAAAATATGATGCTGCCGGCAACTCGGGAATTATTGATATAAAGATGAAGAAAGATCAGCGGATGGGCACTAACGGAACCTTTACAGCAGGATATGGCCAGGGAGTTTATCCCAAGGCCAATGCGGGAACAACTTTTAACTACCGTAATAAGAAAGTGAATGTATTTGGAAACTATAATTACGCGTACCGGATTGGACTGAATCATTTATTTCTTGACAGGAACTTCTATACTGACAACGGCGTTTATAATGGAGGCGATCTAAAGGATAATTATAATAAACCGAAGTTTGGATCTCATACGGCCCGTATCGGTGCCGATTTCTTTCCCAGTAAAAAAACGATCATTGGCTTTGTAGTAAATGCAAACTTCAACCATTTTACAAGAAGGAATGATAACAGCTCAATAGTTATTAATAACCAGAAAGAGCAGGTCAGCACTTTTAAATCACTGGCGACGAATAACGATCATTTCCATAATATAGTGGCCAATGTAAACCTAAAACATACATTCGATAGCACGGGTCGGGAGATCACGGCCGATATCGACCATGGTGAATATAACTCGGGTTCGCTGACACGTAACGCCACGAATTATTATAAGCTTGATGGAACTCAGTTGCAGCCCAGTTATATCCTGGATGGCGACCAGGATGGTAGCCTGCAATTCACCACTATCAAATCCGATTATGTAAATCCATTGAAGAAGAATGCACGGCTCGAGGCTGGGTTCAAGCTAAGCTTTGTTTCCAGTGATAATGATGCTAAATTTTTTGATGTCAGCAATGGCTCACCTGTCAATGATGTCAACAAAACCAATCACTTCTTTTATAAGGAGAATAATAATGCTGCTTACCTGAATTTCAGCAAGACCTTTAAAAAATTTGACCTGACCCTTGGACTTCGCGGTGAACAGACAAACATCAAAACGCACCAGGTCAATGGCGACATTCGATATGATTCCAGTTATTTCCAATTATTTCCCAGCGCATTTTTCAATTATAAATTGAAAGAAGATCATACACTCGGCGTTTCTGTCAGCCGGAGAATTGACCGCCCCGGTTATGGGCAACTCAACCCGTTCCTCTTCCTGATCGATGTGACAACTTATGCTACCGGCAGCCCGGGTCTGTTGCCGCAGATGACCTGGTCGTATGAATTGAGTTATACAGTGAAGAACCTGAATTTTACTTTGGGTTATAGCCACAGTAAGAATAGCCAAAATATTGCCATAGCCAAATTCAGGGATGTGTTTCCCAATATTCCCGCCGAGGATAACGTAACAGTACAAATACCGGTGAATTTGTCTTCCTCGGACTATGTAGGATTGACAATTTCTTCGCCGCTGCGGATCACCAAATGGTGGAACATGATTAACAACGCCAATATCTACTATCAAAAATTCAATGGCAGCCTGGGGATGACACAATTAAACCGCGGTAAACCTGCGGCAGATGTACGTACCAACAATACATTCACATTCAAGAAAGGATGGACGACCGAATTAAATGCCCTCGTGAATTCCGGTGGACAATACGGTTTTATGGTCGCGGATCCACAATGGGCCCTCTCGGCTGGTGTACAGAAAACGGTCATGAAGAGCAAGGGTACGCTCCGCTTCAATATCAGTGATATCTTCTGGACAAACCTTCCCAAGGCAGTCATCACGTACGATAATTATATAGAAAAATGGCATGCTGTACGCGAGACAAGGGTCGCTAACCTGACATTTACCTATCGTTTTGGAAACAGCAAGGTGCAGGCAGCGAGGAGAAGAACGACGGGGTCGGAGGAGGAGAGACAGAGAGCGGGGAATTAGCCTGCCTGCCGACAGGCAGGTCGATAATCTGGAGTCGATAGTCGTGAGTGGTGAGTCGTGAGTCGGGAGTGATGAATAAAATAATGAGTGGTCAATAGTAATGACCGAGAGTAAACTTACCATTGACCACTCACCTCTCACGAATATCATACTTCTCTGTCTGTCTTCACTACTGTCGTGCTGCGAGACACATCTGTACGACTGGAGTTGCCACGGAATAAGGCTACCAGTATTATGATAAAGATTGCAGCGCCCACTACCCAAACCCATGGTTGTGCATACCAGGTGGTGGTTGTGGTCTTGGTTGTTATCTCGGTGTGGCTTGAACTTGAACTGTCCTGGGCCCAGGTGACCGCCTGTATTAAGCTTAAAAGAAATACCATCACCCATCTGCAGGCAATATTGCCACTTGTTTTTTTCATGTTTTCTGTTTTAAATGGATAAATACGAGTTGACAGAATAAGCCATAAAATAATTGGGCCAGATATTTTTTGCTTATAGCCAGCTTGTTAGCAAGCGTTTATGTAGAAGAGATTCTACATTTCAAGTCCTATGAAGTAATTCAAGCAACCTTGTATGGGGCTGCAGGTTCTTCAATGTGTTTTGCTGGAGGAACTGTTTCAGGTGCTTGTAGAAATGGCTGTGGTCATAATAGCCATACTGTGAATAATGAAAATCTTTCGGGGAGTTGGCTAAATGGGCTGTGGCCTTGCGAATTCGCATGATCTGTAAGGCCTGTTTGCCATTGATGCCGGTACATTTCTCAAAATAGCGTTGAAGGGTCCGGGCGGCAATGGCATGTTCCTGGGCCAAAGCCTCCAGTGAAACCGTGAATGCATTTTGCTGAAAGATTTTATCCAGGATGCCGCTCACAATATTTACCGGATGTAGGGAACCCTGGTATTTATTTACCAGGGACAGAAAATAATCGGACAGCATATTAACCCGATCATCAAAGGACGATGCGTTTTTTGCCTGGTCAATGACCTGGTGGTCCATCAGGTAGCTTAAAGGAAAGATATACTCCTTGTATTCGGAAAAGTCAACCTTTTTTTCCAGAATCACCGGTGAAGTGCGAAACTTAATGCCGAGCAGATGATTTCCGGGTTTGTGAAAACATTCAATTGCATTGTATCTCGGCAGGAAGCAATCGGTCTTTACAGGGAATTTTTTTTCATTCACCTGCATTATAAATGGAGTACCCAGGTTGATGATGTAGGTATACCCTATATTCGGAAACTGTGCATCTGAAAATCCCCGGGGATACTGCTCCCACAGGTGCTCGAACTTCGTCTCCCAGAAAAAATCAATAAGAGGGCTGAGTGCAGCAGGAGGCGGCACACGATGATAGTTATTTTCGAAATGATCGGAATGGAAGAACTCGATATGTTGCATACCGAAGAAAGTCGTAACTAAGAACGAATTTTCCGCGTTTAGATTATGCAACTGCAAAAAGAAAGTGCGAATAAGGAGAGGGCGGCGTTGAATTTATTTCTAATGGCTGCAGGGTCATCGGAGCGAATAACCCACAGAGAGCCACAGAGTAGACGCAGAGGACCATAGAGACAATGACTCAATTTGTGATCTCACTCAATTCATCTCTGCGCGAAAGGAGAGACCTTACTTTATCTGACTTCTTCAAACATGCCAGTCTCTTTATTTTTCCGGACGTTATTCCAGTGAAAGTATCGGCCGTTCATGGCTACGTATACTCCTGCTGGTAAAGTCTGGACAAATGCTAATGCACTTCCAAGGTTGAACAAACCATCGGAGCTCCCGAATTTGATAGGGATCATGGCCCCAAACAGGACCACTGTTTTATTCTTTACTTTTTCGGCGAGAACCCTGGCCGTCTGGCTCATGGTATCTGTGCCATGTGTGATCACGATCTGGTCCTCTTCGCAATGATTACACTGGTGAGCGATCAACTCGCGGTCCTCATCGGTCATTTCCAGGCTATCGATCATCATGAGAGTCCTGACTTCGGTATCGAGCCGGCAGCGGCCCATTTCCAGCAGGTCCTGCATATGCGTATCCTTGAAATACAATTGACCGTTAAGCTCGTTGTATTCCTTGTCGAAAGTGCCGCCGGTGATAAAAATGCGAATAGCCATAAACCTGTATTGATTACGTGAAGATAGAAAAATCAGCCGCGAGGACGTAATACCCTGAACATTATCTAATAATGGGCAACACAGGATGGATAAACTTAAAAAAAGAGGAGAAAAATTAACGGGGAAAGGTTTTATCTGTTATTTTAGCGGGCCTTTAAACAAAAAAGGCCCTTCCGTAGAAACGGACTGACCTCTAACGATTGCTTGCCATATGAAATTCTTCGAATAATCTTGCTGACCATCAGCTCCGGCAGGTTAGCTTGAACTTGACCTCTGACTGCTTGCTTCTCATTAACGATTGCTGCCTTTTTAATGAGCTAATGTTACATCGAAAATATAACGGGTTCAGCTTCCATTCAAAACAAGTTAGGCATGATTTGGGGATGCCAAAAAGACGAAAATTTTGCTAAACCATTGACTGTTATGAGTTTTAAGATAATTTGCGCACTATGTCCAACCGCC
>DASSFT010000632.1:0-2768 GCA_035694045.1 Chitinophagaceae bacterium | reverse complement strand
ATCATTGATCAGGAAATCTGCCGAATCGGTAAAAGCCTGCATTCCGTAAAAATCATCCGCATTGATGACTGCAAACGGTTCCTTTACAAAGTCCATTGCACAGAGAACTGCATGAGCCGTACCCCAGGGTTTTTTTCTTTCCGGAGGGATTGCTGCACCATCGGTAAACATGTCCATTTCCTGGAAAACATATTCCGTAGCGATCTTTCCTTTTAGTTTTGGTTCGAATATGCTTTTGAAATTATCGGCAAACTCGCGACGTATGATAAAAGCCACTTTACCAAATCCTGCCCGGATGGCATCATAAATAGAATAATCCATGATCGTTTCCCCGCCAGGTCCGAATCCCTGGATCTGTTTCATACTTCCGTATCGTGAGGCCATGCCGGCTGCCAGTATTACCAATGTAGGCTGCATAATAGTTATAAATTTGACGCACGAAAATAGTTTAAAATCGGGTAGTGTCTAATTTTGATTTCGCGCGACGGCGCAACGACGCAACGACCTTATTAGTTTATCAATTTTTCATGGAGTTATCTTTTGAATCTATTACCGAAGATCCCATTCATTTGTTTGAAAAAAATAATGTCAGGGTATCAGTGTTACGCCTGGACAAAATCCACCCGGTGATCTCGGGGAACAAATGGTTCAAGCTAAAATATTATTTAGCCGAGGCCGCCAGGGAACACAAAAAGAAGATCGTCACTTTTGGCGGAGCATGGTCAAACCATATTGTTGCAACAGCAGCTGCCTGCGCCGGGGAAGGATTTTCGTCGGCGGGCATTATCCGGGGAGAGGAGCCTGCACGTCCTTCTGCCAGTTTGCAGAAAGCAAAGGAATATGGAATGGAACTGTACTTTACGAGTCGTACAGACTACAGCGAAAAAATAATTCCTTCAATCCTGGACCTCGAACAATGCTATTTTATCAATGAAGGCGGATACGGAAAGAAAGGTGCTGAAGGTGCAGCCAGTATACTTGACTATTGTCAACCAGGATTCACTCATTGTTGTTGTGCCGTGGGCACCGGAACTATGATGGCAGGACTCATTAACGGAGTATCCCCGTTTCAAAAGGTTATCGGCATAAGCGTACTGAAGAATAACCGTGAGGCTGAAAAACAGGTTCAACTGCTATTGAATGAAGAAATAAAGGACTGGCAAATAGCTCATGATTATCATTTTGGCGGATATGCAAAATATAGTGAGGAGCTGATCCATTTTATGAATGAGTTCTTCACAAAAACAAACATTCCGTCGGATTTCGTATACACCGGTAAACTGTTCTTCGCGGTTTCCGACATGATCCAGCGCGGTTTTATTCCACCGGAAAGTAATTTACTATTGATCCATAGCGGGGGATTACAGGGTAATAGTTCGTTGAGAAAAGGAAAGTTAATTTATTGAGATTTACTGGCTGCTTGCACTATCTTTGAGCCAGTTGAAATCGATGTGCTCCGGAACTTGATCCATATCTTAGTATGAACAAACTATTACTGATCTTATCTGCAATAATTTCCTGCATCTGCCTGCAGGCACAAGATACCCTCCCGAAATTTTCCGTAAAGAATGTGGGTGCCAACCGCGTGATCATAGATTGGGTCAATACCTTTAATGATATTCGGCAAATAAGCATACAGCGTTCGCCTGACAGCCTTAAGAATTACAAAACGATTGCGACCGTTCCCGATCCTCGCAATCCGCAGAATGGTTATGCAGACACCAGGGCCGAGAATGATCATATGTTTTACCGGCTTTACATTTTGCGTGACAAAGGAATGTTTATTTTCAGCAGCACGAAAAGACCGGTGTGGGATACAGCCACAACTGGAAAAATAATGGATGGAAGGCCTGATAAACAATCAGCGATCATTCCCCTGATCCCCGGTGATAGCGCATCCCGTGGTTCAGCCCTTACCAGCAACAGGCCAAGAGTAGAAGGATGGGTGCCTTCCAAATTTGTATATACCAACAATCATGATGGTTATATCAAGATCAGTTTACCGGAAGAAGAAGATAAAAAATACAGCATCAAATTTTTTACATCTGATGATAAACTGCTGTTCGAGCTAAAAGATATAAAGGAGAGAAATTTTAAGCTGGATAAATCAGATTTCTTTCGTTCAGGCTGGTTCAAGTTCGAATTGTATGAGGATGGAAAATTGAAAGAAAAGAATAAGTTTTACCTGCCTAAAGAATTTTGAGGTTAGCAGAAATTATTTGTATTCCGATTTATTATAGCAACGTTGATTTGCCTTTGTCAATCGAGATTCTGCAGCTCATTCGCCAGCAGCTACTAACTCCACATTAAACACTTTTTCAAAATTCCTCCTCACCTTCTCCTTTGCTTCCTCAAAATCCACCCTGTAACCCAGCTCTTTTTCTATCGAGGTCACTTGTTTGTTTTGAATACCACAGGGAATGATGAAATTGAAATGACTCAGATCGGTATTCACATTCAGTGCAAAGCCATGCATGGTGATCCATCGGCTGCTGCGCACACCAATTGCACAGATCTTTCTTTCTTTCCCGGGCTTATCTGCATCTATCCAGACGCCGGTTTCACCGGTTGAGCGGCCGGCTTCTATACCATATTCGGCCAGTGTCAGTATACTCACTTCTTCAATGTGGCGAAGGTATTTGCCGATATCGGTCTCGAATTTTTCAAGATCCAAAATCGGGTAGCCAACGATCTGTTGCGGGCCATGAAAAGTGATATCGCCGCCGCGGTTAGTCCGAAAGAATTCTATCCCTTTGGCGGACCGCATT
>DASSFT010000631.1:0-3262 GCA_035694045.1 Chitinophagaceae bacterium | reverse complement strand
GGCGGGCCATACTGATGAAGATCCCCAGGGCTGTAATAATAATGCCTGCCCAAAGCACATTGATGAAGGGAAATTTATATGCTTTCAACGTGACATATTTCATCACCGAATTGGATTCTTTTACCTGTAAAACAACTTTTTTATCAAGCATAACCTGGGTGAATGCCACAACAAGATTTTGTGATAAAGCCGTATCGAGAATATAACCGGCCTGATTGTCCTTAACATAAAAAACGGGACGAAGATGATATCGTGTTCCCTGTTTGGAAAACACGGTAATATCAGCCGCCAGGGCCGTATCGCTCCGGGTGAAATGATATCTTTCGTCAGAGGGGTTTGCAACCACTTTGTCTATGATCATAAACCCGTTTGTGTAAAAGATAGTATCCCCCACAGCAACTGTCCTGGGGCTGAACGAGGCAGTATCCTTGTTTTTTTCCGGCGCAGGCAGGGCAGTGAGATAAACGAACACATCGTGATCCATGTAGTGGCGTGAATCAGGTTCAGGCTGTATTCCTTCATTCCCTTTTACTTTGATATAAGCCGAAGGCCTGAGCATGAACTCTTCTTTGCCGTCTTTTCGCTGGAAGTGAATATTGAAAAACCATTTTTCTTTCTTCTGGGGATGTTGTTCGTCATTTTCATAAGTCACCCAATACCTGCCCATATCATTTTTCACACCTTTCACCAGTGTCAGGTTCTCCCCGGTTTTTTCTTTGCTCGATGCATCGAATGGTATGGAAATTCCACTTGTGTTATAGGAGAGGATCTCTTTTTTTGAAGATGAAAGCAGGATGCCGAGCAATACCAGTCCAAATCCTACGTGGGCGATCGATCCGCCGGATAGTCTCAACTTTCCTTTCATACCGATCCAGATATAGGCCGCGTTGGCAATAACGGCATAGAGGCTGCAGGCGATTCCCAGCCAGATGGCTGCCAGGAAACCATAACCTCCCCGCGGATGGTAATAATTAATATCTCCAAAAGCCAGCACCAGCGTAGCGGCTGCAACGGAAAGGATCGTTGGCACCAGGATCTGCTTCCAGAAAAACTTTGACGATGTGTTTTTGTATTTCAGGTATTGAGTAAGCCCGGTTAAGACAGCAATAATGATTGCGACAAAGATTTGTATTTGGTTATACGCGAATTCCTGGTCCTCCGGTGGAGCAACTGCCCTGTTGAGGAATTTGAAGGGTAAAATGCCAGACAGTGACGACATTATTTTGTTCAATACCGGCAACGAGGTCTTACCAATGATCACAATCGCGGAAAGAAAGAAAACCAGCGAACCGATAAACATCCAGAATTCCCTCGATGATCCGCTCTCTTCCTGTTTGATCGACGGAATGTCTTTGTAATTGCGGAAGAAAAGAATAAAAGCGGGTATAAGCGCAAGACCCATGAAGAGCTGGAGATGATAGAACAAAGATTTTCCTTCGCCGGTAAAAGCGTGCACTGAAGTATCACCCAGGATACCGGTACGTGTAAGAAACGTAGAATAAAGAACGAAGCCGAAACTCAGGATAAAGAACAGGTGCGTTGTACGCAGTGAATGCCCGGTATGTTTGTAAATAAGTAATGTATGAATACCGGCAATCAGGATCAACCAGGGAACCAGCGAAGCGTTTTCGACCGGGTCCCAGGCCCAGTAACCTCCGAAGCTCAGCGACTCATAGGCCCATGCTGCACCCATCATGATCCCTACTCCCAATACTGCAGCAGAAAGTAATGCCCAGGGGAGGGCCATTTTTGTCCATTCCCCGAAATTCTTTTTCCATAGACCTGCAAAAGCAAAAGCAAAAGGAACAATAGTAGAAGCAAAACCGAAAAATAGTACGGGAGGATGTATGACCATCCAGTAATTCTGTAGCAGCACATTCAAATCGTTCCCATCCTGCATAAACGGCAAACGCATGTAATCCTGCCTGATCGGTGCGCTAACATCCATGCCGACATGCGCAATTGGCGTGGTATCCAGGAAACCGGATTCTCTCATCAGGACAAATGGATTGCTACCTATCTTTTCGCCAAACAGGTAAATGCCAACTATCATTGTCGCCAGGCAGAATTGTGCAAAGCTTATCACCGTCATCACGGGAGCTTCCCATTTCTTTGCTGCTTTCATCAATATCAGTCCGAGTACACAATGCCAGACGCTCCAAAGCAGGAAACTACCTTCCTGGCCTTCCCAAAAACAGGCGAGCAGGTATTTCGGTTCCAATGACCGGCTGCTGTGTTGCCACGCATATTTATATTCAAAGAGATGGTTGGAGATAATGTAAAACAGTAATCCAAAAATGGCAAATACTGAGAACGATTCAGTGATGAAAGCATAGCGGGCCAGCTTTTTCCAGTAGCCACCATCGATATCATTCTTTGATTGAACAGACTTGAAGTAAGCGAAGGTTGCTACCAAAGAAGCTATTAATGAAACTACAATGAAGAAGCGTCCAAATTGCCCGGGCAAAAGATGCTCATCGAGATAATGCATTCTTCGTTAATATTTAGTATCTGTGCTACCGGTTGCGGAGCCTGAAGCCTGCTGAATATTGTTTTCCGCATTTTTCTTATCATCCTTATATTTTGAAGGACATTTGGTCTGGATGCCATCGCAGTTAAAAAGACCGTTCTCATATTTTCCCTTTAATACCAGCCTTTCACTGATGTCGAAGTTTTCAGGTTTGGGATTATGATAAATTACTTTGACCGATTTGCCCATTGTGTCCACGGCGGTAAAACTCAAGTAATTGGGGTTTTTTATAGCATCGTATTCCAGCGGTTGTGAACGATCCCAGCGGGCCATCAGGTGAACGAACCTTCCAGGTTTGCCCATGGCTGTTTCAATCGTATCGTAGGTGGTTGTTTTTCCTAAAAACGTGATCAGCACCGCTATAGCTGCTGCAATGCTTACAAGCAGAATGATGTGGATTTTTTTCATTTTCTCCGCCGGGGAAGTTTAGTCCGAGCCGCTGCAAATTTAGGCTAAAAACTCTCATGCCGGAAGCTTTGGCGGTTGTAAAGCTGATAATATTGGACAGATTGTTTGAAACAAACTACCAGTTGTAACCTGGTGACAAAAGGAACTGAGTCGTAGATTGAATTTGCCCACAGAGGACCGCGGAGAAGGCACAGAGAACCACGGAGATAATTGAAATTCCTCTGCGGCTCTCCTGCTTTGTTAGACGATTAGTCACGGAAGATCACGCGAGAATACGTAGGGAACTACGGAAATGATTGGAAAAACTCTGTGGCTCTCTGTGGC
>DASSFT010000630.1:0-4663 GCA_035694045.1 Chitinophagaceae bacterium | reverse complement strand
ATCCCGGTATTTTTAAATAAGGTCTGGGTGGGCACAGGTAATGTATAATAGTTGGGTTCCATTATCGTGATATCATCCTTTACATTGCGAAATGCCAGTTCGAATACACCGATAGTGGGATCGATAACAGTCTTATGTTCTTTCAGGAAATTCAAAGCAGCAATGCTGGCCGAATCGTCCATGTTCACTGACCGGTCCTTGTTCTTTTTCATGACCGAGTAAACATATTGCATATGATTAACTTGGTCCATGCCGGCTTCAACGCCCTGCTGTATCGTCATACCCATTGGGATGTGACCGGTAACGGTGAGACCGAGCCGATGTGCTTCTGAACAGATCGCTTTTACGATCGGCGGTTTTACCGAACTGTATATTTTTATCTGAACAAAGCCATTGTCTTTATACATATTGACGACCCTGATCGCCTCTTCTTCCGTCGTGGCCCTTACTATACCGAGCCCATTATCACCTGGACCGTCTACAATTCCAGCTTTCAAAATATTCGGGCCGACACCCTTGTGCGAATCGATCGCTGATTTGATGGCATTGATATATCCAAATTCATTGCCGCAGTCTCTTACAGTGGTGACCCCTGCTGCCAGGTACGCCGGCCCCCACTCTGCCTGTTCAAAATGCGAGTGCATATCCCATAGGCCGGGCAGGATCGTTTTTCCTTCGGCATGAATGATCGTGGCATTGGCAGGTATCTTAATTGCGGCGGTAGCACCTGTTTCCCTGATCAGTCCATTGTCAATAATGATAGTTTGATTCTTCAGCACGTTTCCGGTTACCACATCGACAATATTTCCACCGACGATGGCGAGTGTTTTATTTTTTGAAAGGTCCATTTTCATGGAAGCTGTAAAGAGCTGCATGCCATAACTGGCCCCGCGACTGATAAGCTCAGGTAGCAATGATTCATGAGCTGTTTCCATCATTTCCAGCTTATCTCCTTCAGCGTCATTGGTGATCAGGCAGATCAATTTCCCATTTGGCTCCGTCCAAATAATTTCGTTACCCCAGATCAGCCCGCTCAATACATAGCGGTCGAGCACTAGTTTCTTATTCATGAATAAAAGCTCATCTTTTCCCTGCCGCGTGATCGTAACATTACCGCTGGGTAATAAAGCAATGGTTTGAGGTTCTCTATGTTTTTTCCAGTATTGCAACAAAGCCATTTGCACCGTTCCGGGTGAATAACCGCCAACAGGGAACGCTACCGGTTTCAGCGTTTCTGTATAAACCGAGTCATCGACGCGGACGGTCACCTTTTTATTTTGAATGGTAATGCTATCATTAATCGTAGAGAAACGGGAAGTGCTTCCTTTTATAAAGAGGCTTACAGGCTCGTGATCTGTAGTTGTAACTAACTGTGTTTTTAATGGCACAGCCTGGCCACGATCTGTGAATTTAAAATCGATAATATATACTAGTGAATTGCCGTTGCCAGTTACAGTATAGGTTTCCCTGCCGATATTCTGTGCAAACTTATGCAGGTAAAAACTACCGCTGTCTGTTTGAGCCAATGAATAAAAGCAGGTAATAAGTAGCGGCAGAAGAAAAAACAATTTTTTCATGTGAATGATTTAGTGGAAGAGGCTGCAAAATAGCATAAATTTCACGCAACGACGCGACGACGCAACGAGTCTAATTTGAGACGTTATATGTTTCGCTTTTGTCCCGCACAATTGCGGGATGGCGTGAAATAGATCAATCTTTTGGCTGCGCTATCCTTTCAATCTATCCGCTATATCCAGCTTATGTTCTTTTGCAGTTTGCCGGGCAATTTCATATCCTGCGTCCAGGTGACGGATGACGCCGGTACCCGGATCATTTCTTAAAACGCGTTTGAGTCTTTCATCTGCCGCTTCGCTCCCATCAGCTACTATTACCATTCCCGCGTGAATACTATATCCCATTCCCACACCTCCGCCATGATGCAGGGAGACCCACGATGCCCCGGAGGCCGTATTCACCAATGCATTTAACAGGGGCCAGTCAGCAACCGCATCACTGCCGTCTAACATGGCTTCCGTCTCCCGGTTCGGACTTGCTACAGAACCAGTGTCCAGGTGATCTCTGCCAATGACGATAGGTGCTTTTACTTTTCCTGTTCTTACCAGTTCATTAAATAATAGCCCGGCTCTTTCTCTTTCTCCCTGTCCCAGCCAGCAGATACGCGCCGGCAATCCCTGGAATTTTATTTTTTCCTGCGCAAGTTCGATCCAGCGTAGCAATGAACGGTTCTCCGGGAAAAGTTTGCAAATAGCGAAATCAGTAACCGCTATGTCATGTGGATCACCGCTCAATGCGGCCCAGCGAAATGGGCCCTTACCTTCACAAAACAAAGGACGAATATAGGCCGGCACAAAACCGGGAAATGCAAAGCAATCAATTTCGGGACACGGATTTTCGGGTTTCTCACCTCCGAATTTTTGTTTCTCCTGGTATTCATGCGCTCTTGCTCGCAGGTTATTGCCATAATCAAAAACAATGGCACCGCGGGCCTGCAGTTCGATCATTAGTTCAACATGACGATGCATGCTTGCATAGGCCAGTTCGGTGTACTGTGCCGGGTTCTGCTCACGCATGATGGCTGCCTGTGTATTGTTGATAGTGTGTGGCACATAACCATACAGCGGATCATGCGCCGAGGTTTGATCGGTCAGGGTATCGGGAACAATGTTCCGTTCGATCAATCTTTCCAGCAGGCAAACAGCATTTGTCAGTACGGCAATGGAGATGGCTTCGCCGTTTTGTTTTGCCTCCAATGCCCGGTCGATCGCGTCATCGGTATTTTCAAACCAGAGATCACAATATTTTGTTTCGATCCTTTTTTCAATTCGCCATCTTTCCACTTCGGCGATAAGTGCCACGCCTTCATTCATAGTTATCGCCAGTGGTTGGGCACCACCCATGCCGCCTAAACCTGCGGTGACATTCAATGTTCCCTTTAAAGTACCGTGAGAGTCCAGATAGCTGTCGGGAGATGAGTGGTCAGATTCCGATGTAGGGCTCTTACCACTCACGCCTGACCACTCACCACTAAAGTGTTTATTTGCGATCGCTGCATAGGTTTCATACGTTCCCTGCACAATTCCCTGGCTCCCGATATAGATCCAGCTTCCGGCCGTCATCTGCCCATACATCATCAGCCCTTTCTTTTCCAGCTCATCAAAATGTTCCCAGGTGGCCCATTTGGGTACGAGTTGCGAATTGCTTAACAAGATCCGGGGTGCGTTCGCATGGGTTTTTAATATTCCAACAGGTTTACCGGACTGGATCAGTAAGGATTCGTCGTTTTCCAGCACCTTTAAAGCTTTGATGATATTGTCCAGCGCTTCAAAATTCCGGGCAGCCTTACCCCTACCCCCGTACACGATCAATTCATCGGGCTTTTCAGCGACATCGGGGTCGAGATTATTCAATAACATACGCAAAGCGGCTTCCTGTATCCAGCCCTTGCAATTCAGTTTATTTCCTGTGGGTGTTTTGTATTTGATGGCGTCATACGTTGTTACCTGGACCATGTGATTATTTGGTTGATTAGTTAACTGGTTAATTAGTTGATATGCATACCAACAGCCTGGAGTACTCCTAACAAAAATTCTGCCTTAAGCAAAATTCGTTATAATTCACATACTCAAAAAGTGTTATTTACGTGTTAGCAAAAAGAAATACCTTCATCGCCAGAAAGCCATCCTGTATGAGTATACATATTGCTGCCGCACCCGGTGAAATTGCCCCCATTGTCCTGATGCCCGGGGACCCTTTAAGAGCAAAATATATCGCGGAAAACAATTTGACCAATGCCACCCTCGTCAGTAGCACTCGCAATGTCTTCTTCTACACGGGTTCTTACAAAGGAAAACAGTTAACAATCGGCGCCAGTGGTATGGGTTGTCCTTCTATCGGTATTTATTCTTACGAACTCTATCATGACTACAAGGTAGATTGTATAATTCGGGCCGGTACCTGTGGTTCATACATGACGGGAATTAAATTATATGATCTCATCAATGTTGATGTGGCATGTAGTGAGTCTACCTATGCACGTACAGCTTTTGATTACCTGAAGAACAATATTCCCCACCAGGGAAAAGCTTACCAGTTTATTAATGACACGGCAAAAAAATTGAACATCCCTCTCCGCACCGGCGCCATCCATTCCGGTGATGCGTTTTATCGTGCCGATCCATCCTTACCGGAGATCGTCATCGAGCATAATTGTTTGGGTGCCGAAATGGAAGCTTTTGCTTTGTTTGCCAACGCTCAATATTTTGGAAAGACGGCAGCAACACTGCTTACAGTTTCGGATATTATCCGGACACATGAAAGGATCACAGCCGACGAAAGAGAACGGGCGCTTGACATAATGATCAATCTTGCTTTGGAAAGCTGCCTGCAGATGGGTTAGATATTTTTCAGTCAATTTATTGGCAATGCTGAACTATTCAGTTGATAAGAACGAATCCCCTCGAGTGAGCAAACTGGTTTAATTTTTCCACGAAAGAGAAATCCTGTATGATCCCGGCTACCTTATTAATATCATCCGCAAATATGCGGTCTTCTACAGCAAACGAAACAAATTGACGTACATACTGGTGTGCAAATTCAAGGATCTCGCTGCTTTTTAACGGCCGCCTGAATTCAATAGCCTGAC
>DASSFT010000629.1:0-2375 GCA_035694045.1 Chitinophagaceae bacterium | reverse complement strand
GAGCTGGACGATCTGCGCCTGTTTTTTTTCCAGGTCATTGTCATATTGAAGGACAGCCGCCCGGTTGCGCACTTCTGTGTTCACGATGCTATCCCTGAAATTGATGTACTGAAGGTGATACTTGTAAGCATTTGTGAAATCTTTCTTATAGGCGTAGGCATTTGCCAAAGCCTGTGCGTTGTCCCGCATAAATTCAATGCTGCCCATTTTGATGGCAATATCAAGCCCATGCCGGGCATAGAAAATTGAACTGTCGCCGAAACCTTTCTTCAGGTAAGCCCTGGCAAAAATGCCATATAACCATCCGAGTATGTAATCATCCTGAATTTTTTTTGCTATAGCCAATGAGCTGAACCCGTATTGAAAGGCAAGTGGCAGGTTATTCATGCGCGTATAAACATCTGCGAGATTACTTTCGAAAACGTCACCATTAAACATCGAGGTATCAGCTTTGCGCGCCTGCTCGTAAGCCTGGATAGCCTCCGGGTATTTCCCGGTAAGGCGATAAATTTCGCCCATACTGTTCGGCAGACTCGTTTTGCCTATATCAACTCCAGCCTTCTTCACTTCTTCACCCGCTTTATTCAAATAAACCAACGCATTTTCGTAGTCGCCCAAGAGGAGATAAAGGTATCCCCAATTGCTCAGGACATTAAAAATAACATCGCGGGAGTTAGCCTTTTCTGCCGTCTGATTCGCTTTGACCAGGTATTCCATAGCGCCAGGGTAATTGCTATAGTTAATTTCATACATACTCGCAATCGCCGCCTGGCAACGAGCGAGTTTATCATAGTTGCTTGAATTCTCAAATATCCTTTCTGCCCTAAAAAGATCATCCATCCCTTCTTTATGGCCGGTATTGACTTTTTTCATTCCAAGTCTGTAGGATAGAATTCCGGTTAGGTTTTGATCACCTGATTTTTGTGTCAGTGATTCAGCCAGCTTGAATAAGGAATCGGCTTCCTGTATCTTGCCGTCTATGGCTTTATAATATCCAATTGCTGCCAGTGCATTTGCCTCACCGCGTGGATAGTTTACTTTTTGCGAGATAGAAAGCGCGTCTTCCATAAACTTCCTCCGCTCGGCCCACAAAAAAAAGAAATTGAAGGAAAGATCAGTTAGCTTATCGACGCGGAGGGCGTCTTGTTGCGGATGATCGTCCAATTCTTTTTTCAATTGTGCTACCGTTTTATACTGCGCTGTTGCGTGTATAATACCGGTTAAAACAAAAAGTAGCATTGTTGTCTTTCTCATGTTCTGCTTGTTGATTTAAGATTTAATGTTGATCGAAGGGTTTCTGTCTACGTTTTCGGAGTGCGGGGGTTGTCCTTTGCTCTCGATCTCCTGGATACGCCGGTTAAAGAAAATGTACACGGAAATAACCAAAAGAAGGGCGATGAGGATGATCAATGCGAGCAAAGTGTTTTTTCTTATTTGCATAGTTAGAGTCATAAAAAGTTGCGCATGCAAATTAGTTTTCCGTCCAGGGCATTTGCAAGTTTTTAGAGCGACAAAAAGCGGACAGAGTAAGGACAAAAAGCTGACTGGCGGCCTGACCAAAACCTGACATCATTTGAAAATCAAGTACCTCCGTTGTGAGTGGTGAATGGTGAGTGGGAAGTCGTGAATCGTGAGTGTGTATTGGATGTTTACTTTGTGCCCGGGCAGATCGCAGGTTATAGCTTCGCTACCAGCTCATCAAGATTTGTTTCGGGGCCAACCTGGAAACGCTGACGAAGACGTTGACGGGACTTATGTACACTGTCTATGGAAATGCCAAGCATAGAGGCAATTTGCCTTGTAGTGAGATGGAGTCGTGTCAATGCCGCCATCCTTTGCTCGGCCAAAGTAATGTCAGGGAATTTGTCTTTAAGTTTTACAAAAAAGCCCGGGTAGATCTTTTCAAAAAGAGATTTGAATTTATACCAATCCTGTTCCGTTAGTATTGTATGCTGTGTAAGCTCTGATATGATTGAATGCTGTTCTGAGGTAACTTCCTTTCCTTTTGCCTCCATTTCCAGCTTTTCGATGAGGTTTGTTTTTTCGATCACGTTTTCCGTAAACATCTTTAACTGATCCCTTGCTGAGGCAGCCTCTCGTTCCATGAGTAAATTTTCCTGCTGAATTTTCTCCATTTTCATTTTGGTCTTTAAGCTTCTCCGGTTAAATATCAGTAAAACCGAGATGAGCACAAGCACAATGCCGGCGATGATCATATTGCGCAACACCAACTGTGCCTTTCGTTCCCTTTTCAATGTTTGAATGCTGTACCTGCTTGCTTCATCATTCAATCTTGCCCTGGCAATGTCGGTGGTGCTCCTGCTTACTATTCCTTCCAATGAATCATTCAACGAGGAATAAAGATTATTATAATA
>DASSFT010000628.1:0-3590 GCA_035694045.1 Chitinophagaceae bacterium | reverse complement strand
CTGGATGGATATGTTTGGGGTTGGTGCTATTGGGATAAGAAGCAGGGACTAACGTATAAAACCTGTATTCACCCTGATCATTCGTCTTTATCCAGCCGCGGATATAGCCATGGCGCTTTCCCCAACCTTTCTCATTTCCTTTTTTTGAATAGAGCCCGGCCTGGTCAGTATGATAAACATACAGGATAACACCAGGAGCCGGAGTTTTACCATCAACCTGGTAGACCGTACCGCTGATCTCAATCCTGGGGCCGCTCTCGTTGAAATCAGGGAGCGTGTCGATATATGATAACTTGTCAAATGGAACAGTAGTTTCATAAATTGCTTCGCATCCTTCACAACGGGCTCCCACTTTTATATCTCCCGCACTGGGCTTGATGACTGCCTGTTTCGGGCTGTTCTGTGTGCAGGCTGCGAGGTTTAACAATGCTGCTATTGGTAGTAAAAAGGCTGATCGTGTCATATATTGAATTTGTGTTCAAATTTGGCTACGATAACCTTGAGCTACAAATTGTTTAGACGAAATGAAACACTTGCTTGATAAAGGGACATTGAAGCCCACAGAGTGCCGCGGAGAATACGCAGAGAGCCGCCGAGAGGAAATTCAATCAGATACGAAATAGCTCCGTGGTCCTCCGCGTCTCCTCTGCGGCCCTCTGTGGGCTATTATGCTACCTATGAACTGAATTGCTAATCGCTGGTGGTCACGTTAAATGCGTTATTCGTGTAAACCGTTTTACCCCCGGGAATTTGTACTTTTATTTTGACTTATGTCCAAACGGTCATTTTTCTTTACTTACAAATTGCACCACGTTGTATTCTGGGTGCTGGTATTCCTGTGCTGGTTCTACCTTCGTTACCAGGATTATGCTACAAAATCCATCGCTTTTGCCATTACATTTATCAAGGTAGCTGATCTCGCATTGATTGTTTATATCGTCAACTACCGGCTGATCCCGCGATTGCTGTACAAGAAGAAGTATGCCGGTTTTATAGCATCCGTTGTCGCGATCATCGCTGCCAGCGGTTTTATAAAGATGATACTGATGGGAGAGGTGACGGGGCAAAATGTGTTATCAGGTCCGTTTAGCAACCTGAAGACCAAATTCTACGAGAATGTCATATCCGATTTCTTTTTGGTTACTTCAGGAGCGGCGTTCAAGTTGATATTTGATTATATAGAAATGCAACAACGGTTGGTGGAGATGGCGAAGGAAAAAGCGGAAGCCGAACTGAGCTTTTTGAAATCCCAGATCAATCCTCATTTTTTGTTTAATTCCTTAAATGCGGTTTATTTTTTAATACAAAAGGAAAATACCGAGGCCCGGCAGGCATTGCATAAATTCTCGGATATGCTGCGGTACCAGCTGTACGAAGTAAAAGGGACCCGGATACCTATTGAAAAGGAGTTATCCTACCTGAAAGACTATGTAGACCTGCAAAAATTGCGTAAGGACGAGAACTATTCGGTAGACTTTCACTGTTCACCGGAAGTAAAGGAGTTTTCCATCGAGCCTCTATTGTTGATACCCTTTGTTGAAAATGCTTTTAAGCATCTTTCGCACAAAACAACCGGGGGGAATTTTGTGAGGCTGGATATAACACGCAGTAATGGCGAATTTAAATTCCATATCGAGAATTCAAAAGAAGCGGAGCGGACCACGGAATTACACGGGGGAATTGGTTTAAACAACGTAAAAAGAAGACTGGAACTTTTATACCCGGGCAAACACGATTTGAATATCGACAGCAAAGAAGACATTTACATGGTCGACCTGAAATTGAAAATTGAACAATAATTATAATGATGACGATCAACTGCATTATTATTGACGACGAACCGCTGGCGCGAAAAGGGTTGAAGGAATATATCGCCGATGTTGATTTCCTGCAACTGACTGGCGAATTTGATAACCCCGTAAAAGCTATGGACCTGCTGGCAAAGGAAGAAGTGCAGTTGCTTTTCCTCGATATACAGATGCCAAAGATCACCGGCCTGGATTTTTTTAAAACGCTGAAGTATGCACCGCCGGTCATTTTTACCACTGCCTTCCCACAGTTCGCACTGGAAGGTTTTGAACTGAATGCCCTCGATTACCTCGTAAAACCCGTTTCTTTTGAACGGTTTTTGAAAGCGGCAATGAGAGCCAAGGAATATTATGAAGTAAGACAAAAAAATAGCCAGGGAAATGCGCCGGGTATTGGAACTCCAGAGTATTTCTTCATTAAAGCAGATGGCAAGCTGGTGAAGATCGCTTACGAAGATATTCTCTTTGTTGAAGCGCTCCAGAACTACGTGGTGATCCAAACCCGGGAAAAGAAATATATCACCTATCTTACTTTTAAGGCTATCGAGGATTACCTTCCTTCCGATAAATTTATTAAGACCCATAAATCTTATATTATTTCCGCGTCCAAGGTGGACAGCATTGAAGCCAATGATATCCGCATTGCCCAGCATCATATCCCGATTAGCCGCAACCTGAAAGATGAGGTCATGGAAAAACTCGTAAATGGGAAATTTCTCAGGCGCTGATTCGTAGATCCACGGTTAATAGTTAACTATAAAAGCAGGATTTCACTTAATGTGGAAACAATGTGAATTTGCAATTATGCTTAATTATACCGGTGATATAATTTAATGGCTTTGAGAAAAATCATTAACAATTTTCTCACGCAAGCAAATCAATACCCTATGTCAGCGAACCTTACAGTCTATGCCGCTTTTCTCAAGGAAGACAAGTGGATCTCCAAAATCGATTTTATTTACCAGCTCAAAGTCAACTGCGATTGTACAGAAGGAAACCATGGCGCATTCCTGCAATTCCTGTATCGTCTCCGGTTCAGCCGGGTGAAGAGATCGAGGTCGGGCGGGATCGTGTTTTACTAAAGCCTCCCCAAGCCCCTCCGAAGGAGGGGTTTTGAACACCCTGCGGGAATGAAGTGCTCTCTAATCTAGAGTCTGAGAACCCTCCCTGTGCCACCACTAAAGCTATGGCGACACGCGGCCGGAGGGTATGGAGGCCCTTTGTTTTAAAATTGACGGATGCGAGATAATTTCGGAACTTGGTATACGTTAATACGGAACTGACGTATGAAGTGGCCTGGATGCTTATTACTTGCCTGCGTTGCTTTTCCTGCATTCGCCCAGGATATTAATTCTCCTGTTAATATTTACATTGACGAGTCGGTCAGGTATTATAAAAAATCCGCGCCTGCCCTCCTGGTAAATGAGATCATCACCGATTCACAAACTGAAAAAGAAAAATGTGCCGCGATCTTTCGATGGATAGCGGATAATATTTCTTACAACGTCAGGATACACAGGAACCGGAATACTTATGTGTACGAGCAACCGGATGACGACGATACTGGAAGGATCATCAAACCTTTAAACCTGAGAGTGGCGGAAACTGTTTTGAAACGAAAAATGGCTATTTGTGATGGGTATGCACGGCTTTTTAAAACAATGTGTGATAATGCTGGTATTCCCTGCGAGATCATCACCGGTTATGCGAGGCTTGGATGGAACAGGAGAACAGGCTTCAGCTCCAATCATACCTGGAACGCCGTTTATATTGATAGCGCCT
>DASSFT010000627.1:0-7488 GCA_035694045.1 Chitinophagaceae bacterium | reverse complement strand
AGGCCATCAGCAATTATAGTAAATTATTTTTTGCAGATGGTAAATCGCTGGTCGTGGCCAAGCTATTGTCATGGTTTGAAAAAAAACTGGGCGGTGTTCATTTTGTTCGTCCGCACCGGGGACATTTGGTAAACATGCGGTATATCAAAGCCTGCGATAATTTTACCGGTGGCGAACTGGTGCTTATTAATAATGAACGACTGTCGATATCAAGAAGAAAGAAGGTGGATTTTAAGAAGGCGATCTACCAGTATTATGGACAGGATCTCCAATGATGCAAACTGTAGCGACGGTTATTTCCAAATAACGCCCTTTCAAACCTGTAGGCCAGGAATACAGGTTAAATTCACTTATAAATTAAACCGGTATTGAAGTCCCCCGATAAATTGTTGCCTTGCGCCTAAAAAACCATATTCTGCTCTCAGCATCCAACTGCGATTGATCTGGTACTGTGCGCCCACAATAAAATTCCACATCTGCTTTTGTTTCTTACTTAATGAATATTGAACAGATCCCTGCCCTGCATTGGAAACAATTTGTGAAGCCTGGTCCAACACATTGCCGAACCTTCCTAAGACCCGGTTGGCGGTTTCGTGTTTGGCAATATTGACCGGGTTTTTTTGTTCAGCCGGGCTAAGACCATTCCACCATGTGTCTACTTTTTGCTGGTTCTCCGCAACCTTAGTGTACCCCGTGTTTACTTTTTGTTGCCATTGATCCAAAGGAAGGATATCGGTAGCGTTGATAGAACCAGTTGTGGAACTTCCTATCTGTACCCTGAAACCACCGGCCCATAAAGCCAGGCTCATATCCTTTTTTTTCATGGGAATATTCTTGCCGAACCTGGGACCAAATACAAATGCAAATGCCGGCTTATCCAGTTCTTCAATATCCGACCAGGAAAAATTTACATCGAGTGCCAGGAAGTATCCCCGGATGCCAACCGTAGGCGTAAGCCCGAAGCCAAAAGTGGTTGCGTTAAAATTAGCTTTGGTGTTGAGGTTGGTGATCTGCTTCCAGGTTGAGTCTGTCGGTAGCCATACACCCGCATCAATCGCTGTCTGGGTTTTTGATTGGGCGAATATGGCATATACATTCAAAAATGGAAATACCCATAGATCAGGGCGAAGGTTGATACCACTGGTTGTTGCTGTCGCGCTATTGAATCGTATAATTTGGTCAAGCGGATACATTTGCCCATGATTGAATCCTACCTCCAGGTTCTCGATGACGATATCGGAAGTCTGGTAAACATATTGCATGCTCAGCCCCGCAGATTTCGGGATATTGAATCCTTTTGCCACTACCTTTTTTCCCCAGATAGGGAACAGGTAGGGATATTCAGATTTTTTCAGGCTATCGGCCAGGGCCTGGTTTTTCGGGCCCATAACTTTGTCTGTTGTGTATTGACCTGCCACACTCATAGTACTGCACACAACGATCACCAGGAAAACTGGTTTGAGGTGAAACGCTTTCTGAAAGATCATATTTGGTACCATAATATCTTGATTTATTTCTTACATTAAGATTATTTGAATGAACTGGTTTCACTACATCATCGTGATTTGAAGACGGGTCTCAAAAAACTGTACATGTCCCTTCAGATTATACCGGTCAAGAATACCATAGCCATAAATAAATTCCATGCGAAGGACTTTCGTCATATACCAGTTGATCATGGGAGTGAGACGCCACAGTTGTCCTCCTTTGATAGATCCATCATTCAAATTAAAAGTTGACAACCTGACTACGCCTTCAATTTCACCCAAGCCACCTTTAAAAAGCGATTTTCTCACTTTCGTAAATCCAAATACGCTTCCCACCGTGTTATAAGGTCGCCGTGTATTGGTAAAAAAATAACTCACTATGATATCACCCCCATAAAACTGGTGATTAACGGATGTATCTGAATAAAATCTATGGGTCATTCCTTCGGAACCGATCATGAGACGTTTGCTGTTGTAATAAATTTCCCATCCGAAACTGGCAGAACGATTGGTGACAAATGAACCAGTATTGATAAGCTGAGGCGTGGGATTAGATTCAGGCCGACTCTTAATTGTAAATTTCCCATCAAGTGGTTTGGCATATTGGATATTGGCTGCTATATGAAATACCCTGCTATTTTTTGAATCGTTGATTGGCATCCATCCAACCCTCGCAACATATTGCCACGCGAAAGTTGAAAACGACTGGCCCTTTGAGAGAAAATCATTAAAATAACCAAGGTTCCAAAATATTCTTGATTTCGGCAGGTAACCAAACCATTTGATCCCATCGGCTAATATGGGAATAGGATCGAGAGCCATCTGCCTTTCATTCGTTATTCCCGAATGGCCATTCATTACTTTGATCATCGAATAGCCTTCTTTTGTACGCCCAATAAAAATATGCCCGGCCAGTTCGGGTACACCGACTGTGATCCCCGTCTCACGGACCATCCATACTTCCTTATCACCATCATACATGTAGGCAAACTTCCAGGAGATATATCTTTTAGTCTTAAGGAAACGCCCGCTGCCAAGTATCCGGAAATCCCTCGTTTTATACTTTGGTTTTAGATCCACGTTCAATGAATCCATTTGCTGCTTGAAAGTGGCATCCTGTGAATAAGCAGTGACATCGCCAATATAACCGAGGCCGATCCGGAAAGTGGAATGAGTTCCCTCAAATTCATTGGGAGGCAGTTCGTTTTTCTTTCCTAATAATATTGTATCTACCGGCCTGGACTTGAATACCACTCCTTCGGTACCGTCCGGAAGAATTTTGGTTGTATCCTGGCTATAAGAAGAACAGGGCAATAACTGAAAAAGTACAATAATGCCCGTCAACCAGTAAAACCTGTCATGGATAAAATTATACGGTAGCGGAACCCATGTCTTTTTTATGTACGGGATCATTGCTTTTGTTTAAGAACGATACAAAACGAGCCATTAAACGCAATCCGCTGATCACCGGGTTACGCTCTTCGCCGTTTAAATATTGCAGGGGCGGTTTTTTACCGTAATTGCTGTTAATACTTGAAAAAGAATTGCTGCAATTGTTTTTTATCTTTTGTCTTTGTCAGGCCAAGCATCAATAATATCCTCGCCTTTTGTGGTGTAAGATCATCAGAAACGATAGTGCCCAACTCATCATCATTGATCTCATCATGAAGTACCACTCTGCCGGATGGAGTGCGGCTTGCACGGCAAACGACAATACCTGCAGCTACTGCTCTCTTTACGGCATCCATATAGGCTTTATTGAAATTGCCGTTCCCTACACCTGCAATCACGATACCATCCACTTTTTTATTGATCAGCATATCGATCTGGTCAGGCGGAGCATCCGCGTACATGTAAACTATATCTACCCTCGGTAACTTAGTATCGGCTTTTATCGTAACGGGACTTTTGGGATTTACTTCTCTAACAGCATTTGCATAATATTCTACTTTACCATCATAGGCATGACCAATTGGGCCTGTGTTTGGAGATCCAAATGCGTTTGTAAAAGTTGTGCTCATCTTCATCACCTCTCGTCCATCATATATGCCTTCATTAAAGGACACCAACACCCCCCTGCCTTTTGTTTTCGGATCGATAGCAACGGTGATTGCATCATACAAATTCTTGGGACCATCTGCACTGATCGCTGTCGCGGGGCGCATAGAACCTGTTAGCACAACAGGCATTTCAGATGGAACAACAAGGTCAAGAAAATAAGCTGTTTCTTCCTGTGTGTCGGTGCCGTGTGTAACTACAATTGCATCCGCTTCCTTCTTTGCATATATTTCATTGATGCGTACCGCCAGTTTTTTCCAGATAGCAACTGTCATATCCTGGCTTCCAACTGAGGCTATTTGTTCGCCGGTAATGCTTGCGATCTTTTTTACTGTCGGTATTGCGCCGATCAGGTCATCAATCGGAATTTTTCCGGCAGTATAACCAGCCCTGTCAGAAGAGGCTCCGGCACCTGCGATGGTACCACCTGTTGCAAGAATGATCACCCTCGGCAATTGCGCCTGCAATTGTGTGACGAGGATAAGGAGCGTTAAAAAGGACAGTATTTTTTTCATGTTGATTTATTTAAATGTGGTAAAAAGGTTTTGACAAGATTTTTTCTTCAAACAGTTTTAATCATCGATTCCCTTCACATTTGTAGGTCCGGTTGGCGATGTCAGCTTCACAGGGTCGAGCAGGTCTTTGATCTGTTTCTCTGTTAACAGTTTTTTCTCGCGGATCAGTTCAAGAATTCCCTTACCTGATTGTAAAGCTTCTTTTGCCAGTTCAGTGGTTTTATCGTAACCAAGCACAGGGTTTAGTGCAGTAACAATACCGACGCTGCGATTGATATAGTTCTGAACCACCTTTTCATTAACTGTGATACCATCCACGCATTGCTTTCTGAACAGCGGCATGGTTTTAAAGAACAGCCCCTGTGATTCCATAATAGCGACGGCGACCACGGGTTCGTAGGCATTTAGCTGGAGAAGCCCATCCTGCGAGGCAATAGAGACCGTAACATCATTCCCAATTGCTTTGAAACATACTTCGTTCATCAATTCAGGCATCACCGGGTTTACTTTACCCGGCATAATGGAAGATCCTGGTTGCAATGCCGGTAGATTGATCTCAAAAACACCGGTACGCGGTCCTGTTGCAAGGAAGATCAGGTCACTTGAAATTTTCGACAGTGTTATAGCGAAATTTTTTAACGCCGAAGAATACATCACAAAACCCTGCATGCTTGAAGTAGCTGCGATCAGGTCTTTGGAAAGGACCATTGGTTTTCCGGTAATTTCAGCAAGATGAACAGCACATTTCTCTGCATAACCGGGTGAAGCCGTAATCCCGGTACCGATTGCTGTAGCGCCCATGTTTTCCTCATACAGGTAAGCTTCTGTTTTTACCAATGCCTCGATAGCGGCATCCAACTGATTGCCGAAACCGTGAAACTCCTGGCCCACGGTCATTGGAACTGCGTCCTGTCCTTCGGTGCGTCCCATTTTTAAGATATTACCGAACTGGTCTCCTTTTTTATGAAAAGCTGCAGATAAAGCTTTGGCTTCGGCCACCACTTTGTCGTTATGAAGCAAGAGGGCTACGTGAATGGTTGTGGGATAAACATCATTGGTGGACTGACCCATATTAAGATCGTCATGTGGTTCGATAGAATGATAATCACCTTTTTTCTTGCCACTCAGCTCAAGAGCGATATTGGCAAGCACTTCATTGGCGTTCATGTTGGCCGAAGTACCAGCTCCACCCTGGTACATGTCTACAAGAAAATGTTCATGATATTTTCCGTCAATAACAGCTTTACACGCTTTGTCAATCGCCGCCAGCTTTTCCTTACTCAACCTTCCGACATCTGCATTAGCACGTGCAGCCGCCAGCTTGACCATAGCATAAGCCCTTACATAATCAGGATAAAATTTGGTAGGTACGCCACTCACCTGGAAATTTTCAAGAGCACGGGCTGTTTGTACACCATAGTATGCATCGGCAGGAATTTGCTTATCACCTAAAAGATCTCTCTCTGTGCGGTATTGTGCAAAAAGACAATGCCCGCACATAGTGATAAGGCCTATGGTTAAGAGGCTTTTTTTTATTTGAATACTCATAAAAGAGAATTTTGTTTGGCCACAAAAACTGATTTAGCGAAAGAAGACACCTATACAGGGCGACTGGAGTATAGCCGACCTTTTCCCGTATGCAGGTTCTTACTGGATTACAGACACGAAGTAATAAGGCCAAAGGAATGATACGAGAATCAAGTTTGCCAAAACTTATGTTTTTGAAGGTGGTAATTTAAAACAGGTCAAAACTTTACTTTAAAACAGTCTAAAATGGAATTGGCCAAAACTTATGAAGTTTGGCGGTCGTTCTTAAAGCGCCCAACAAAGGGAAATCTTTCTACAGCCGCAATGCCGGTGTGAACTATACTTGCGGCTCTGATTAATATAAACTCGCCTTAACAATGAAATAATCCGATAGTCTCCCGATCGAAGTATTGCCACGGATACGGCGAAAAGCGGTTTAAAGGTTTAATGGTTGAAAGGTTTAAAGAGGAAGATTGCCACGGATACACGGATGGCTACATTTTTTCCGTGAATCCGTGGCAAACAACGGGACGAAATCAAATCCGATAGCTATCGGATGGAATACTGCATTGGATGGCCCGGCGTGTTGCCGGAATTATTTTTTGAACTGAGCGGAAATTTTTTTTGACAAAAATCAAAACCGTGAAACGGGCAATGCAAGACAATCCGCAAAAATGTAGAGCAACTACTCGATAAACGCATGTAAGATTCATTGAAATAAAATGAACGGAGGATTTCAAAACGGTTGTTAGTATTAACTATGTCATATAATACAATTGCCGTCACTGCGCCTTCGCGAAGCTTCGGCGGAGCAAGGCCGTTTACTAATTATTAACTGAAAAGAAAATCCGGTCCGAAAATTGTCCTTATTTTTACGACTCTTCCTTCATACCCTTCGAACCGACTTCAAATAAACCGACGAGCATAGCAATTTCATTGTTAAGGCAATTGATTAATACGTATCCGGAATTCAATACTTTGAAACCGTTTTAAAATTTAGTTATGCTATGGAAAAGCCAGGCTGGGAGTAGCCACGCCCCTGCCAGACTTCTATCAGGGACATTTGTGTTCTTATCTGTCCTTGCGTTAAGTTTTGTTCCGATTCATAATCCTGCTCCGTCAGTAGTTACCGAATTTCGTTGTAACGAAGGAACAGGTACCACGTTGACAGATGGTTCAGGAAACGCACACAACGGAACGCTTGTCAATGGTCCTACCTGGGTAGCAGGAAAGGAAGGACAGGCTGTCAACCTTGATGGAACAAATGACTATATCAACATCCCCGATCACACAGATTATACTTTAACGCCTAGCGTGAGTTATACCTGGAGCGCCTGGGTAAAGAACAACAACTTCAATCAATGGAGTACGGTGTGGAGCCAGACACTCAGTGCAAGCAGCTTCTTTTATTTTTATGCGCATACTTCCACTGATGGAGAAGCTGGGCCTGTCACAAATGGGATCTCTGTTTACTGGTACAGCGGCAGTAACAAGCTTGTGCTGCATAGCAATAACAATGTACTGACCGCAGGCACCTGGAGTTATATCACCGTGACATATGACGCCAGCAAGGCACAGGCCAGCCGGTTTACGATCTATGTCAACGGTACAGATGTGACCAATCGTAGTGATGTCGTCTCTACCGGTACCATTGCTGCAATTGATCCAATCAATATCCGCGTTGGTTCCAACCAGCCATATGGAGAATACCTGAATGGGGCTGTTGACGAGATCAGATATTACCGCAGGCTTTTGTCGCTTTCCGAGATCCAGGCGGATATGAATATCGCTAATTCTCCTCTACCTGATACTACCGCTCCGGCTGTTAACATTACGACGCCAGCAGCAGGCAATGTTTCCGGAACAATCAATGTAACGGCCAATGCAACGGACAACGTAGG
>DASSFT010000626.1:0-2335 GCA_035694045.1 Chitinophagaceae bacterium | reverse complement strand
ATTGAAACCGAGCCTGGGTGAAAAAAGAGGATTGGTACCCGGTTTTGCTCCAACATCATAATGTTTACCATTACGAAATGTAAGATTTATGACATTAGGATTAGCATCAAACTTGTTTTCAAACACGGGTGCATCCACGCGAAGGCCGATCGTAACGTTGAGATTATTCTTTATTCTCCATTTATCCTGGGCAAAAACGCCATATTCCGTTACACCGATTCTTGCAAAAGGAAAGGAGCCATCCTTTGTCAGTGAATACTGGAGAGCATAGCTTTTAGCGTTGCCAGTACCGTCATTGGCGCTATTATAAAAATCCGTGAAGCTATTGAATATATAGGCTCCCTCGTAATTGGGCGCGAACCCATTCTTAAAGTTCTTCTTATAGATTTGTACGCCTCCGGTTAATTCATGTTTACCAGCATAGTAGTTGAAGATGTCGGACAACTGGTATATATCGGTGTTCAGCACGTTATGATAAGTAAAAGGCTCAAATCCAAAACTTGTATAAGTTTGACCTTGCGGATTAAGGATATCCACCAGCGGGAAATCACTTCCGGCCAAAGATGCCCTGAAATCGCGCAACGCCGTATAACCAACCTGTAATTTGTTTGACGCCTTGTTGCTGAAACGGGTATTCAGTTCTGCAATTACAATATTGAAGTTGTTGTTGATCGTATAGCCGCTGCCGCTGAAGGGTAAGCCTGTATTGCTTGGCTGCCGGTTTCCATTGGGGGCTCCGCTGTTGCTGGCAGGTATGTCAGACAGCGATTTCAAATAGTTGTATTTAAGAGTAAGCTTGTTTGACTTGTTGATGTTCAGATCAAGGCGTGCTGTCAGTTTATCACTTTGGGTCCGGTAGTTATATCCCTGGTATTCGCCCGGATCGTAACCATACTTTGTATTCAGAAAATTCTTGAGTTTGTCGAGTGTGTCAGCTACTGCCTGTGAAATGACGCCGGGCACAGCTGTTTGACCCGGTTTATTCGCAACCAGCGAGGTGGCAGGCCGGCTGATTCTTTCCTGTTCAGCGCTCACGAAAAAAAACAATTTATCCTTGATAATCGGGCCGCCTATAGAGGCACCGCGCAGGTTATAATCGAATACCGGTTTAGGAATTTTATTGGTTTTGACCTTATACCCGGCAAAATCAGGATTTCGGATATAAGTGTAAACAGATCCCTTGAACTGGTTTGTACCGCTACGCGTCACAGAGTTCACACCAGCACCTGAAAATCCTCCCTGCCTGACATCATACGGAGAAACATTTACCTGTATTTGTTCGATCGCGTCGAGACTTATGGGCTGTGCGCTCGTTTGTCCGCCCAAAACGCCTGATAATCCAAATGCATTATTGAAATTGGCTCCATCAACTGTTATATTATTGTAGGCACTGTTGCGCCCCCCAAAACTCAAACCATTGGAAGAAGGAGTCAGTTTGGTAAAATCCTGGAGTGAACGGTTAATGGTCGGCAACCGTTCAATTTGAGGCCGGCTGATTATTTCCTGGCTACCGGTCCGGTTAGAATTAAAGACTTTTCCCTGTCTCCCCACGGTAACCGTGACTTCTGCTAATTGCCGGCTGTCCGTTGATAGTGTAAAATCCGCCTTAAACTCCTGGCCGAGGAGCAACATAACGTTTTCCTGTTTTTCTTCTTTAAAGCCGACAAAGCTTACAGTGATGATGTATGGACCACCAATGCGAAGGTTAGGGAGATTATATCGTCCATCTTTTCGTGTGGTAGTGGAATACTTCGTGCCGGAAGGAGAATGGACTGCTACCACTGAAGCGCCGGGCAAAGGAGAGTCTTTCTCATCATGCACAAACCCCTGGATTTCGGAAGTAGTTTCCTGGGCTGTTAAAGCAGTTGAAATAAATAGGGAAACGAATGAAATAAGCAAACAGAAACATTTTCTCATAATCTTATATTTTGCTGCAAAATTGCCGAGCCAGTGTTCTCATAAGTTTATGCTATGGTTAACGATTTGTTATCTGCGATAGGTTTGCCAGGTATTAACAGAGCGATAAAGATTAAATAATTCAGGCCATGCAGCGTTACATCACAGTCTGTAATGTCTTGCTGGATGCGTTATTTTTTTTAATAATGCGTGGAGATTTTCCTATTGAAAATGCCAATAAGTCATTTTTTAAAATTGGTCGATACTTTGATTTGTATCAGGGATGACAGAGACTATTTCATTTCAACCTGTTTCGGATACGGATCTGCTGGACGCTTACAGCAAAACCGTCAGCACAGTTGCCATGCAGGCAGCAGAAGCAGTTGTCCATATTACAGTTGAAAAAACAATTGTTGATCCGCGCACAAAACAAAGGATG
>DASSFT010000625.1:0-3187 GCA_035694045.1 Chitinophagaceae bacterium | reverse complement strand
GGGCTCCGCAGATGCCTATTATCGCTATAATTTCCAGAACGCCAAGGATTCAGGCCGCACTAACAACTATACAAGTTTCACAAATTCCCAGAACTCCTTTGAGTTGGGCATGGCTTCTTTAAAAGCTGATTATGCAATCGGAAAAGTTGATGCCGTCCTTGATCTTGGCTTTGGAAGAAGGGCAGATGAGTTTTCCTATAATGATAATGGAACATTGACCGCTATCAAACAGCTCTATATTTCCTTTGCTCCCTCCGATAAAGTAAAATTTACTATGGGTAAGTGGGGAACACATGTTGGGTATGAATTGCTGGATGCTTACCTGAATCGCAATTACAGCATGGACTACATGTTTTCCTATGGACCGTTTTTTCATACGGGTCTAAAAGCGGATATAACGGTAAATAGCAATTTTGCTTTCATGCTGGGGGTAGCTAATCCCACAGATATGTCTACGGCAAGCTTCGCCAAGAAATTCTTCCTTGGGCAGATCCACCTGGCGAGCAATAGTGGTAAGATCGGGGGCTACCTGAACTATGTTGGGGGAAAGGATATGACCGATGTAACAAACAACCAGTTTGATGCTGTCATAACCGCTGTACTAAGCAGCAAATTCAATATTGGATATAATGGTACTATAAAATCGATAAAACCCGAGGGAGGAAGCAGTCAATCCTGGTGGGGTTCCGCCCTGTATCTCAATTTTGACCCCACTTCTGTTTTCGGATTAACCGCCCGGGGCGAATACTTTGATGATAAAAAAGGAGTAGCGGGGTTTGGCACCAGCATCGTTGATTTTACCTTGTCAGCCAATATCCATATCGATAACCTGACGATCATTCCCGAATTCCGGGTTGATACATCTAAGGATCCTATATTTTTCACAAATTCGGACAAGGCGACGTCCAGTGCAAAAAGCACCAGCTCATTTATCCTCGCAGCAACCTATCATTTCTAACAACTAAATGCCAGCATACATGTAAGTTCTTAAGTTTTTCATAAAGCAAGCAATCGTTAGTGAGGCTGTCTATGTTTATAGGCGGCCTTTTTTATTAAGCAGAATTTCTACCTGCATTAATGATCCCGAATGAACATCGCATAACCAGTTTTTCATACACCTCTTTCACCGGAGATTGTTGCTGCTGTTCTTCCATTTCCCGTATGCGGGTAAGGCCATATTGCTGAATAGTCAAAAGAGGCTGTACGATTCGTTCCCGCATCTGAATAGAAAGCTGGTCCACCGGGTAATCCGCCATCAATTCGTTATGTCCAGTCAACTTCGACAGGTACTGGCAAGTCAATTCATACTCCCCATAGATCATGTTCCATAGCTCGCCGAATTGCTCATGTGTGCTTAAAAATTCAGTCAATGGAAAGAATGATTTCAGCATGGCCATCTCGCAGTTGTCCAGCAGCGTCTTAAAAAACAAAGAATTTCTATACAGCTTTTGTACCTGCGCCCATTTTCCTTCCTTATCCATTTGTTGCAAGGCCGATCCCACTCCATAATAACCGGTAACATTCTGTTTCAGCTGGCTCCACGAACCGGCAAAAGGAATGGCGCGAAGATCTTTTAGTGACAAGCCCGATGAACTGCCTCTTTTGGATGGCCTGCTGCCGATATTTGTTTCACTATAAAAACGCAATGGGCTTACCTGCAAAAGATAATCGGCGAGATAAGGGTGGTCCTTTAATTTTTTGTAAGCCCCATAGCCTTTCTCCGCCATCTCGCGCAGCAAAATTTCTTCCTGCTCTTCCAACGTAAATTGCTTGGTAGAAAAAAGATCATTGGAGATGCCAGCATTTAGTAACTGCTCGATGTTATACTGTGCCGCTTCTACGATGCCGAAATTCGAGCTTACCGTCTGGCCCTGTATTGTCAACTGGATCTCCTTATTGGATATATGATGACCCATTGATGCGTAGAACTTATGCGTCTTCCCTCCGCCTCTTGACGGGGGTCCTCCCCTGCCGTCAAAAAAGATCACGTCAATTTTATGCTCGCGTGAGATCTTTGTCAGTTCCTCCTTGGCCTTATAAATGCTCCAGTTGGCCATGAGATAGCCTCCATCCTTGGTTCCATCCGAAAAACCCAGCATGATAGTCTGGCGGTTACCCCTGAGTTTTAAATGCTTCCGGTAAACGGGATCGGTATAAAGCGATTTCATTACATCGCTGGCGTTCTCAAGATCATCTACCGTTTCAAACAGGGGAACGATGTCAATATTCATTTCTTCTTTCTTCCACCCATCCAAAAGAAACAACGCATAAACTTCCATTGCGTTTAATGCACTGTTACACTGGCTAATGATATAGCGGTTGCATCCTTCCGGCCCGTTATACTGCTGGATTTCTTTGATGCTGGCTATAACTTTTAATGTATTCTGGTGCACAGGATCTTCGAAAGAATCCGGGTTTATAACCCCGCTCACTGAGCCAATCAGCTTCATTTTTTCATCGGGGCTTAGTTTGCCGTAATCCACCGGAAGAATATCCCCTTTGCCAGCCAGTGAATTAAGTATTTTTCCATGAATCGAACTCTCCTGCCGTATATCCAGCGAGGCAAAATGCAAACCGAATATTTCGATCTTATTGATCAGGTTATTTACCAGGTGAAGGAACAATCCATTGTGCTGTTCGATAATGATCCTCTTGATGTCTTCCAGCGTACTTAATATCTCTTTCCGGGTAAGCTCTGTCTTTGCGCCGGGAATGAACAGGTTTTTATATAGCTTATTTTCCAACTCGCTCAACAAGACATCAATCCCTGAAAATGTCAGGCGACGCTTTAGTTTCCGGACATCCAGGTAATAACATTTGAGAATGGCTCCTCTGAGTGCCTCAGCCACCTGGCGTGTAATTTCGCTTGTCACGAAAGGGTTCCCATCCATGTCGCCACCCGGCCAAAAACCCATATTGATGATCGGGTTCCTTCTATCGACTGCATCGGGAAATTGTGACTTGAGATTTGTCAGGATCCTGCCCGCAGCCGGGTAGAAAACATTTTCCAGGTACCATATCAAACTGATCGCTTCATCATACGGCGTAGGCTTTTTCTTTTTGAAGAAAGGAGTCTTACCCAGTTGCTGCAGATAGGTATTAATAAGATTGGCATTGTTACCGGCCAGTGCTTTTGACAGGTCATTGATAATTCCCAATACCGGGCCGGGATAAAATTGCGTGGGAT
>DASSFT010000624.1:0-4543 GCA_035694045.1 Chitinophagaceae bacterium | reverse complement strand
TAAATTACTAAGTAAGCCCGCCGCCCAGCTAAAAGCATATGAACAACAGGCCGAAGCATTGAAGACAAATATTGAAAAGTATTTTGGCGCAACCGTCGAAGGTTTTGCCACTTACCGCTACTATAAGGCCAATGATACCTTGCGTGCATGGATCACTACACCCCTGACCGTTGATATTTTTGACCGGAAGTCCGGAACCATTGCGGCCCTTTTTTCATCTCGCCTATGGACTGAAGATGGTTTGGCTTCCCTTGCAGGTAATAAAACATTCTGGGACCGGTCAACCCTCTATGGTTTGCGTGGTGCATTTGCGGCCGGCGAAACGGAGAAAGCATTAAATTTTCTGGAGTATTACTCGCGCAGAAGATTATTGGGCGAGCATGTGCCTTATGCTGTTGAGGCTTATCCAGAGGGCAACCAGCGTCACCTTTCTGCAGAAAGCGGGTTGTATTGCCGCATTTATACAGAGGGGTTATTTGGTATGCGTCCAACGGGCTTTACCAATTTTAATTGTACACCCCGGTTACCGGTCGGATGGAACCAAATGGCTTTGAGAAACATTCACTCGTTTGGAAATGTTTTTGATCTCGAAGTCAGGAGGGCCGGTAAAGGCAAGCTGGATATTATTATTAAGAAGGATAGAGACGAAAAAAAATACACGATCAAGGAAGGAAATACGATAAGTATTAAATTGTAAACGACAGCTAACCTACCCATAAAAATCGAAAGATTAACTCTAATCCCCGGATCATTGTTTTGATAAAGACATCGGCGACTTTCCCCACTCATCCTGGTAATACACGACATTCTCTAATGATACGCCCGATGTATTCTTCCATTTTATTGCCGCTTCGTTTTCTTTCACCTTCATCATTTCCACCCGGTTGATCTTCGCTCCGATCACATCATCCAGGAATATTGCATAGCGGTTATCGGGTGTTTCATAATTAAAACTGCAGCCGCTTACCGTAATCCCCTGTACATGCCGCGCCCAAAGACCATAAGATGGTTGCAGCTTAAGATTCGAAGCATTATATTGACCCACGCCCAGTTCCGGAGGATTAGCAGCTGTATCGGAAAGAGGATTACCCCCTTTAACCAGTACATGCACATCATTGAATACGATGTTTTTGATATAGCCCGTATGCATTCCATTGGGGAGCTTAAAATTCAATCCGCCCTGTACTAGTTCGGAGGCGGGTAGTTTATAACCGGCTACAATCGGAGTAGCCTTTCGTTGTGTACCGTCAAAAGCCTTCCATCTTTCGTTTTTGCCGCCAAAAGAACTGCCGGCATATACTTCTATCACGTCGATGCCATTAATAATGATGTTTTCAACTTCACCGATGTTGACATTAGTCACCAGGAGCTCGTCATGCTTTACTGTATCTTCCGTGAACTTATACCTTGCCACGCTGGCGCCGATGATCCTGCCGCGGTTGGAGATGGAGATAAAAAATGGGGTATAGCTGCGAAGCATCTTTGAACGGGAGTGTATGCTTCCTGTATGACCGCAATTGAGATGGATATCCCTGATATGACCGCCATCATTGGTAGAAATCGAAAAACCGGCTTTATTCGCTCCAAGTATATAAACATTATCCACATGAATATCCATGATATCGTCGGCGGTTTCGGACCCGATCTGGAAAAGATTGCAATTGGTGTCGCCGATTATATTCCGCACTTTATAATGTGCTGCCGGTCTTGTGAATCCCAGCGAACAATCCGAACCCGGTTTGATAATATCATCAGAACTAATCTTTGAATAGATATTGAAAGCCGTAACATTATTGCATTGCATGAAATCATACACGTCGCGGGCATTCGAAGAATAGCGGTTTGCAAAATAGGTATTATGCACATTCAGGTTATCAGTGCCTGTTGCCAGTAAAGCAAAGTGGCCGGCACGATCAATTTGCAGCATATTGCCTGTATCAAAGTCCCGGGAACCGTCCTTCCGGATATAATAGGGCTCGTCTTTAGCCGGATCATACCAGAGATCTTCATCACGATAGATACCACCGATCTCAATGTTCGTACACAGCTTGAACGTAAACATTTTATCGCCCCTGTTATTGGCTGCGTTACGCATTACATTATCGCCCGTGACAAGGTTGCCATTCCCGGAGATCAGTCCATTCCCGATGATCTTTACATTATCCAGCCTCTCCCCAAAGAACATACTGTTGTGAAAATAATGATGTCCCACATCCTGCTTCGTCATATAATTTTCAGGTTCGGCATAGGGGCCTTCGTCCGTTGGCGAAAGCCCTGAACGATATTTCCGGTCACTGAACCAGGTCATTTCCGGCGAATCGGTACCTTTTATAGCCCTGATCGTTGCTCCTTTGCTCACATAGAGATAAACATTGCTTTTTAAATGAACGGTACGGACATTATAAACACCCTCGCTGAAAAGAAGAGTGCCACCACCAATATCATGCATCCATTGAACAGCCTCATTTATTTTGTCGGTATTATCGATACTGCTATCGGCCACAATGCCAAAGCTCTTTATGTCTTTTTTACCAGAAAAGAAATACACAATATTCGAAAGGCCTTTATATCCACCACTGGCAACCGATAACCGAAAAGAATAGAGCTTGCCAGGTGCAAGCCCCGATAGTCTTGCAGTTCCCTTTTTTATATCAACGGTAGCAGGTACGCCGTGCCAGGTTTTCCCTTCGTCGGTCGATTGCAAGAGTTGAATTGCCGGGCTGTTCTTGATGGCGCTCCATCTCAACGTCGCGCCTGCATAAGTGTCACTGGTTTCTTTGTAGGTAAGTGATTTGTCAACTAACCTTTCGAGGTCTGCGATAGTGGGTGTTATGGTAAGTTCCGCCGTTTCAGAACCCAGGCCCGGACTATTCAGCATTTCCGGTTTCGAAGTTGAATAACTTGCTCTAAAAATATATTTCCCCGTTTTATTTAATGAAACATTGTTAATAACAATCTTTAAATCCACACCATTGGCAGCACGCAGATCCAGGTGTTCCAATAAAAGCAAGGAGCTTCCATCCGCCAGTTTAGTGATCGCAAAGCTGCCGACCTTGCGATAGGAATAATTCGTTCCGACGCGGCCGATGGATTGCATGGGCAGATCTTTTAATTTCACATCACCTCGCCCGATCACATTGACTGTTGTATTCTCCGATGTTACGATTATGCCTTTTGGCATACGTATTCTTATAGTAGCATCCGGTGTTCGCTGACCACCAGTAAAATATAGGATGAGATCGGAAACAGTGTTGACAGTCAATGCCTGTTTTTCCAGGTTAAGCTGGCCGCCAACAGCCATCGGTTGAATTGCGATGGCATAGGTCTTCTTTTGACCACCAAAGGTTGATACAATAAGCCTGTCACCATTGGATAGTTCACCATCTTTACTGCTTCCGTCTTTGGTTGTGATCCTGTACTGCTGAACCGAACCATCCTTTGCCCGGATCTCCGCCAGCAATTGTTTGGTGGTTGTTCTCGTGGAAACAAGCCCACTATCGGGATGAGTGTCCACTGTAAATGCGTAGGTGCTGCCCGTGATCACTACCAGGCTATCTTTCGTTATTCGCGCAATATGAGTGGAGTTGTTGACTGTTACTTCAGCATAGTTCCTGGTTTCACTTGTTTGCCCTGCTGCTGAAAAACCTGCAACAATAATTATCAAGGTCTGTAATAAATATTTACTCATGTTAGCCATAGTGAAAATTTAAACTGACAGCCTGGCCCGGACGATGATGGCTCATCTTCCATATAACAGGTCATCAATTCCAGGGTCTTCGTCCTTCAACCCTGCTGCAAGTGAAAAATATTTTGGATCGTTAAAAGTAAAAGCAGCCTGTAAAAGCAGGGGATACACTTCATTCTTATTGTATTTACTGATCTGTTGCCAGGTCCAGGTCTTTTCTCCCAATGCATAAGGCAGCAACCAGTCAAACGCAGTTCGTATTCCAACACCCTGTGAGGTTTTGTAATTCCAGAGATCAATCCCGGCTTTTCCTGACAGTGTGGCTACCATAAACCATCCTCTCAAGTTCATCGTGCTATAACCGAGTGCATTGGTTCTTTCCAGTTCCAATGGTTGTTGTCCCTCTTTTGTCAATTGACTATCCAGTCGCTTCCTGCTTTCCTCCGCCAGTTCTTTTGCTTTGGCCTTGTTACCGGAAAACAAAGCGAAATCTATTACCTGTGCATAGTACCAGGTGCCATGATTGTTTTTGGCGGCATGTTCGTCCCGGCCATTCTTACTCGTGAGCAGCCAGTTTAAATATTGAGCATACCATTGTTGCAATGCTTTATGATCAGCACCTGTCCATGATTTTGACCCGTTAAGGAGACCGGCAGCATCCGCAATATTGATCAGCGCTACGGTTTCGATAATCCCGATTCCCCTGCCTGTATTAATGCCGGGAATTGCCTGCCCGTATTCAAGGTGGGGATTCATCTTTGTATTTTCATTAAGGAACCAGGTGCGTAATAACTCAGCTGATTTTTGTGCGTATTTTTCTTCGCCGGTAAAATACCAGGTGAGAGACAATATGCGTGT
>DASSFT010000623.1:0-5351 GCA_035694045.1 Chitinophagaceae bacterium | reverse complement strand
GATTAGGGCCAATTCACTGAATATTAAATCTGCAGTCGAATCGGGGCGCATGCCATTGGGAGGTTCACTTAACCAATCCCAGATCAACCTGGTAAGGTGCTGGGTTGACAGCGGTTCACCCGCTAATTAATGAAACTGTTGGTTAAGGTAAGTGTAGCAGAAAAATAAGGCCATCCTTGAAGGGTGGCCTTAGTGTCATTAGTTCTCAAAATTAAAATCACCGGGTGAATGCTTGGATTGAATAAAGCCACTCTTTGACGTTCTTCCCATCCGGGGCAGGGTAAGCGTTGTCGCATCATCAGATCACTTATAGCCTTTGCTTTTCCCCGCCCGTATCCGGGAATTATCAGAGCCCGTCCATGTTACTTCTTATTCGCATTACCAGGAAAATACCCTGGCTCCTAAAAAGAGCAAGGAAACCCCTTTTACTAAGCACCAGCACATGTAAATGATCAGTGCTTTTTTGCCGTATTTTTTAAAAAAGGATTTCGACAGTATTGTTTTCATAAACGCACTATTTATTCTCGGTTTTTCTTTTGCTGAATGGAATGATCATTGGTACCCACCGCTTGTAGTTCCTGTATTTTTCTCCAAAAGATTTTAACAGGTCACGTTCCTCCAGCCTGATAGCCGTGAGGATATAGGTTGTCGTCAACCCTGCAAATAGGAGGTGGGTCACTGTCATGACCGGTGTGGACCAGAAGGCCACTAGAAATCCGAGGTACAGGGGATGACGGACCAGTTTATAAAATGCCGGAACTCTAAATGGTAACTCGGCATAAGGTCTGCGCGTTGCGTACAACCAAACCTGCCTCAAACCAAAAAGATCAAAATGATTGATCAGGAAAGTGCTGAAGAACACGATGGCCCAGCCGCTGAGATAGCTGATCAAAAGAATTGTTTTGACTGTTTCGTTTTCGGTTGACCACACAACTCCACCTACCGGTTGCCATTGCCACATCATCAACATTAGGCAGAGACTTGCCAGCAATACAAAAGTGCTCCGCTCAAGATGAGAAGGAACGAATTTTGTCCACCAGCTTTTGAATGCCGGCCGCGCCATGATACTATGTTGTAACGCAAACAGTAGTAATAATAAAGCATCTGTGAGAATAGCGTTAAACAGGGGAAGCTGAGGTTCCCCGTCGATTGTTTTTGGGACTACCAGGTTCCCCACGAATCCTATCGCATACAGGATAGTCCCCAAAAAGGCGAGGTAACTGATCAGCCCATATAATAATGATAATGTTCTTTTCATACTGAAGGTTTAATTGGTAAAGTTCAAAAATGCATCGCACTGCTTTTTGCAGCAAGAAATCTCGCGGAGCAGTTCTTGCCCCGCGAGAAAAAATCAGGATGATCTTGTTTTGTGTTAGGCATATTTTGTCGCCACGGATTCACGGATAATAAAGAAGTCATCCGTGGTATTGATTCGAAATCGGTGATCGTTAATCTGTTTATCAGTTAATTTGTTAAACCGTTAAACGGTAAATCACTTCATCCGTGTATCCGTGGCAATATAGATCGTCGAATCATACTTACCCTAACACTAGTTTAGTTTGTTATGAGATCAATATTTCCTACTCAACAAAATACTCGCCGGAACCTCGCGCACTTCCCTGCTGGCATCAATCGCGTATTTGTCGGTTTCAATAAGGTTCAGTTCGCCGATATTGGAAACCTGTATGTAACAGGCGCCATTGATCACCACATCAAGCTTGGGAATGTTCAGCACATACAACGAACGTACTGTTGCCCCGCTATTGATCTGGATATTGCGCAGCTGTGCAGCCGGAACATAAATGACACCGGCTTCGGTCAGGTTTTTTTTCTTTGTTGAGCCAATTACCAGCGTATCACTGTTGTGATCGAATGTAACTAACTCGGAAAGCAGGCTGCGACCGGTAACTTCCAGGTTTGCTTTTTCATTGTCTACAAGCACCACCGTGACGTTGGCGTTAATGATCAGGGTGGTGATCTTGTTTCCCGGTTCAGGTGTCTTGTCTACCGGTGCCGCAAATAAATGGTTCGAAATGGTGGCGAATAAAAGGGCCACGCTTAAAACGATTGCTTTTTTCATACTGATAAAATTTAAAGGTTTATGGAATTGATTTTTTAAACTGTTTAGTTAGTTATATGACGGCACAGAAATCTGCAGTGTTTTTAATAATGCTTCTTTTTGGTCCGACAATCTTTTACGGAGATCTTTTTTCTTTCTCCGGGATATGATGATCTCCTCATCATTCCGCAGTACAACTTTAAGATCATAAAAATTGTATGTTTTGATCCATGTTGTATTGACAAGATGGGAACGATGAACTCTTGCAAAGCCTTTACCGGCAAGCATGCTTTCCATTTGCCTCAATACTTTACTTACCAGCACCTGGCTACCATCGCCCAGGATCAACCTGCTGTAGCTACTTACCGCTTCCACCCGCACAATCGAGTGGATGTCCACTACGGAAAGACCCCTGTGATGCGGGATCATTATGGTGTTGTTGATTGAATACATGATATAGGTTTTATTTAGTCCGGAATTAAGGATTCTTTTTCGTAAAACGATATACAGCAGTATACGGAACATCGATGGTATCGGTAGCGTTCACTGGCGCGGCGAGTGGGGCTTTTCCACCGCTGGTCGCGATACGTTGTATATATGATACACCGGTAAAAATGCCGGTAGGTGTTTTGCCTGTCTTTGGCATCAATTGCAGCCAGTCTATGCTTCGGGGATCCGAACTCGGAGCCGATTTTGCCGGCGTGAATGCCTGGGCATAGATTGAGTCTGTTGTTGATCCTAATAATTGCCAGGTTGGACCCGCAGAGTGAGTACCTACTTTCGCATTCCCTGCATTAAAGAGGGCGGCGAGGGGCGCAACAAATAACCACTCATATTGTGCGGGATTGGTGCCTGCTATCAATTTGGCCTTGTATTTTTGAACACCTTTCGCATAAAATGTAGCCACCCTCGTATTCCCATTTGGCAGGTTGGAAGGCAGATCTACTGCAGGAGGAATTGATAACGTTTCACTTTCGGCTATCTTGACAGCGGGCGAGTTTACATCGACGTCGTTATCACGGCTACATGCAACAACCATGACCGATGATACAGTGGTAATAAAAATGAATTTTCTGAATTGAACTTTTTTCATAAAAATGGTTTAATGGTATGATTTGAGATAAAGAACTGATAATAACTTCTACTTTTCTCCTGACACTATCCACGCACTTGATTCGATAAGGATGTTGGAATCAGGATATCTTTGATTGACCGCTTCAAAAACTTCTTTCCGGATCTTTTCTTTCAACGGTGCATCCGCATTGCTTAAGGCTGCTACTACCGGCGCTGCTACATCATTCATCACGTGCCAATATGTTTCGGCAGTTTTAGCTTTTAATTTCCCGGTCACTTCCCCGGTGGATATATTTTTGAGCCCTGCCTGTTCAAACAGCTCAGCAATGAATCCTTCTTTAGCACAGCGAAACATTCCCGGTGCGCCCGGAGGAGGAGCCGGCAACTGCATATTTTTACTAATCGTGCCCATAGTTGCTGTGATCCAGAAATTTTTCTCAGGAACATTCCATACAGAAGTCGCAAGCCTGCCACCGGGCTTTAACACTCGTACCATTTCCTTTGCTGCCAGCAGCATATCCGGGAAAAACATGAAACCGAACCGGCAGCTTATTGCATCAAATGAATCATCGGCAAATGGTAAATCACAAACATCGCAGGCAACGGTTTCAATGTTGATGATGCCCTTGCGGATCGCATTTTCTTCGGCGATATCCAACATTTCTTCGGAAAGATCCGTGATGAAAACTTTTCCTGTCGGTATCCTGGACGCAATGCTCAATCCCGGTTCGCCCGTACCTGCAGCTACGTCAAGGACCGTGAAATTGTCACCGAGCCTCAGTTGAGCTATGATCTCATCACCCATAGGTTTTAAAAAATCCATAAACAGGTTGTCCCATTTTTTCCAACCCGGAGAAAACTTATTCCAGGATTCGCGTTGCTGCTCCCTGATCTGTTCTAATTGCTGTTCCATAATAACTTTGCGTTTATTCGGTTTATAAAAATTTCCATGTCCAGGCTTTTTAGGATTTGCGGCTTTGATGATTGGTTCCATAAACAGGATGTTTGTTTTAATAATTCGGGTGCAAATTAGACAGGCCGGCTACGGGTAAACATGTACTATTTCCAACCGGCTGCTTTTTTTTTCCAACCGGGATGTGCCCAAAAAAAATATTTAGCCGCCTGGTTTTCACTATCTGCGGGAATGGGCAATTAAAAGAAGGTTCCCGGTCTCCCAACGGCGATACTCTTGCGATGCACCGTCGTTTATAGAATTATTGCCGCTGCAAGTGTTTATCTTTAATAGAGTAAAAGGCTCATGTACCACCACTGTCTATTGATATCGCTTCTCTTATTCGGCGGAATTAAATCGACTGCCCAGGATTTTTATGAATCCGATTTTGTTCGCTACACCACGTCCGATGGACTATCCCACAATACAGTTTCAGGTATTGCCCAGGACTCCGTTGGGTATGTATGGGCTTCCACCTCTTCGGGACTTAACCGGTACAATGGAAGCCGGTTTGTGCAATTTCACAGTGACAACGATAGTTCTTCCCTGGTAGCGGAAGAGTTGACAGGTCTCACCTGGATCGATAAAAACAGGCTGGCGGCTTACTCTTATGGTCTACATATTGTCGACACACGCACCGGCAAGACCCATAACATCCTTGTTCCTTATCACCAGCAGCAATACCAATATAAATTCAACAACGTGATGGCGGTATTGGGCGATAAGGATGGGAATATTTATGCACTTACACGTTCGGGGTTTTATCATTTCGACCGCGACTACCGGCTGGTATCAAGGTTTGATTATTATAAAGATGAAGAAGTGCCTGTTCAGCATTTTGTTTTTGGCAGATACCTGCATGAGTTGGATGACAACCGGCTGCTCATTGTCTCGATTGACGGGCTCTATATCTATGATAAAAAGAAGAAAGCGGTCAAAAAAATGGAGTACGCGGATTGCCCGTTGTTTGCAGAATACCTGGATTACCCCGGTCCCTCAGTCACACCGTATCATTTTTTCCAGGTGAAGCCAGGCGTATTTTTTGTGATGAACCTGCTTGGCGACAGTGTTACTTACATCAATATAGCTGAAAACAAAAGAAAGACTTCCATTACACCGATCAAATGGTTGCGAAGCGAATTTCATTACCGTTCGAAGATCATAGCTGACAGTGATACGCTGTTTTATGTAACGAGTCATGCATCCGGTTTTTATAAAATACGTTTATTCCCCGCTACGGGTGCGGTAAAGGTTTACCCGGAAAAA
>DASSFT010000622.1:0-5161 GCA_035694045.1 Chitinophagaceae bacterium | reverse complement strand
CGGTTCCTGGGTTTAAACCCCGTAGTGGCCATTCCCAGTTTGCGATAGAAGTTTTTCTGGACATATTCATCCAGGGTCATACCAGCTAGTGTTTCCACGATCTTGCCCAGGAAAATGAAATCGTTATCACTGTAGACATACTTATTCGAAGGTCCTAACGGACTTTTCAGGATGCGATTAAAGATCGTGTCCTGCCAGTCATTGCGCAGGTAAATATTTTCTGCCACGCGAACAGTAAACCCAGGTTTTGATTTATCGCTGTAAATAGCTGGGTTGGGCATTCCTGTAGCGGAGTCTATTGTTTCTCTATAAAAAGGAATAAAGGGGACAAGACCGGCCTGGTGCAGGAGGATATCTTTTATTTTCAAATTTGCTTTATCAGACCCTTTTACCCAGGGAAGATAGTCGCCAAGGGTTTTGTCCAGGCGAAGCTTACCCTCTTCATACAATTTCATCACTGAAACAGTAGTAGCCGAAATTTTGGTTACAGAGGCGAGATCGAAAATGCTTTCGAGACTCATCGCGGGGGAAGCTTCATATCTATAATGGCCAAACGCTTTATGATAAACAATTTCACCTTTGTGCACTGCTATCACTACACAACCGGGGAAAGCGTTTTTTGCTATGGCATCACTGGCAATCGAATCAACGGCAGAGAATTTATCGTTTCCGCGGGCAGGTCGTCCACTTACGATTTCCGGGCTTGACGATATACCTGTTCCATATGAATAATTACAAACAGGGACCGGCAAAACACCCTTTGTCCCGGTTTTGCCGGTTAAAATATCCGCTGCCACATTCCTGGTTATGTCATCATCCTGGTAACAGGCAACAAGCGTCTTTGCCTCGCAGAAAAGGGAATTAGCCAGTACATTCCCAAAAACAAAAGTGGAGGTATTAAACGACTGAAGATCGTGGACTAGAGTGATAGCCGCCGGGCTGATCATATAATTATTTGCCGGGCGGAGACTGTAATTGTGGACTCCAACAACAACATTGTCATAATTGCCGGCCCTAATGCTATTTAGTATGTTGCCAGTTTGAGTAAGGCTATCCCTGTAACTGAGAAAATAGGTATCTGCCTTGAAGTCTTCCGCGAGACGCTGCCCAAATTCATTCAATATTGAATCTCCGATACACACATACGCGATTTTTTTATTTGCGAATAGTGGAAAAGCACTTGCTTCTTTTTTCAACAACGTCACCGTTTCTACCGCAGCTTCGTATCTTATTTTATTTGTGTTTGCGTTGAGATCATTCAACAGGTTGTTGGTATCAATTGGTTTTACTGCGTTCACCCCAAGCTCATATTTGGCGATCAACACTTTTTTCACCTTTTCATAGATATCGTTCCAGCTCAACCGTTTTTCATTGATCGCTTGTTTTACAGCTTCAATTGTTTGGGAAACACTTTCAGGCAGGCAAAGCATATCGTTTCCCGCGATCAATGCCTCAACGGCAATAGTACCACCGGGAAAATATTTTGCCACTCCTTTCATCTCCAGCGCGTCTGTAAATGTCAAGCCCTTATAACCTAATTCATTTCTTAATAAACCCGTTACATTGTTTTTTGAAATGGAAGTGGCCCTGTTTGCCGAAGTATCAATTGCAGGAATATAAAGGTGAGCGATCATTACGCTGCCAACTCCGGCCTTGAAAATCGCCCTGAATGGCATCAGTTCAAGAGAATCGAGTTGGGCCATCGATTTGTTAATTGCCGGGAGATCGAGATGAGAATCCACATCCACATCTCCATGACCGGGGAAATGCTTGGCGCAAGCCATGATGCCTGCGTCCTGCATGCCCTTCATATAGGCTACGCCAAAACGGGCAACCTTATCTTTATCGGCACCAAAAGAACGATAACCGATGACGGGGTTATTAGGATTATTGTTTACATCCACTACCGGCGCATAATTGACGTGCACACCGATCCGTTTACATTGCTCACCTATTGCTAATCCCATTCTGTATATCAAGTCCTCATCGTTCGCGGCGCCCAGTGTAAGCTGGTATGGAAATTTCAGTACACTGTCCAGCCGCATGCCCAACCCCCATTCTCCATCGATGGTGATCATCAGCGGTGTTTTGGCAATACTTTGATAATAGTTTGTCAGGTTCGCCTGTCTTACAGGTCCGCCTTGGAAAAAACACAAAGCCCCCACATTATATTGTTGTATGTCATTGGCCACTTTGGCTATATGGTCCGGCCCGAGATTGGAATGAGCCCTTATCACCATCAACTGGGCAATTCGCTGATCATCGGTCAGGGAATTGAATACACTGTCCACCCAATGCATTTTCTTGTTAGCTGACTGGGCATACCCTGTAGCCATACAAACGGACAAAAGAATAAATAAAAGCGATTGCCTTAACCGGTGGTTCATAATAATTGCTATTCTTGAAGAGCGTTAAAATTACTCTATTTAGGCTTAAACTATTGTGAGGGTTTTGATGAGAGGATACTGGATGCCGGAACGAAATAACAATAAAGTCCTTTACAATCCTGTATTTTTGTCAGTTCAAAAGAATAGTGTTTTGCCGGATAAAATTGTTTTATTACCCGATAATATCGCCAACCAGATCGCTGCGGGAGAGGTGATCCAGCGCCCCGCCAGTGCGGTTAAGGAGCTATTGGAAAATGCCGTAGACGCGGGGGCGACAGATATTAAATTAATTATTAATGATGCCGGCAAATCGCTGGTACAGGTGATCGACAATGGCAGCGGGATGAGTGAGACCGATGCCAGGATGTGCTTTGAAAGACATGCGACTTCCAAGATCCAGACCATCGAGGACCTCTTTCATATTCGTACCATGGGCTTTCGCGGTGAAGCACTGGCATCCATTGCAGCGGTAGCGCAGGTGGATCTGAAAACAAAAAGGGCCAGTGATGAAACCGGAACTTACCTGGAGATTGAGAATAGTGCTGTAAAAAAGCAGGAGCCCATCGCAGCACCGGAAGGTACCAGCATAGCAATGAAAAATTTGTTCTTTAATGTACCCGCAAGAAGAAATTTTTTAAAGAGCAATGCTGCCGAGATGCGGCATATTGTTGATGAGTTTACCAGGGTAGCCCTGGCTTTTCCTCATATTTTCTTTTCCCTGGCGAGCAATGGCCAGCAATTGTTCCATCTCGAGGCTGGTAGCCTCAAACAACGTATCGTACAGTTGCTGGGCACTAACTACAATGCAAAACTGGTAACTGTAAAAGAAGAAACAGATTATTTAAATATTCATGGGTTTGTCGGAAAACCGGAAACAGCAAAGAAGACCAGGGGTGACCAGTATTTCTTTGTCAATAACCGGTTTATCAAAAGCGCGTACCTGAATCATGCGGTCATGAACGCTTACCAGGAAATGATCGCCGGTGACAGTTTCCCCCTGTATGTATTGTTCATAGATCTTGAGCCCACGCAGGTCGATGTGAATGTACACCCGACCAAACAGGAAATTAAATTCGAGGATGAGAAGATCGTTTATGCATTCGTTCAGGCAGCTGTAAAACATGCTTTGGCGCAATTTAGTGTAACACCGACCCTCGATTTTGATCTCGATCCTTCTATCCAGCAATTGTCTTCGATACAACAGCCCTTTACCGAAGAAAAAAAATCTGCCGCTGCTTCTTCTTCGATCTTTAAAGGGTTCACGCAAAAACACCAGGCACATTTTATTGAGCCTTCCGAAAAAGCGCAACTGAAACACTGGAAAGAATTCTATGAGAGCCCGAAGCAGGAAGTCGATAGTAATGAGTCGATAGTCGATAGTTCGCCCATCACTCACCTCTCACCACTCCGCATTCATCAGGAAGTTGAACTAAGTCAACTGCTGAATACATACATCGTTGCTCCTTCCGCCAACGGTTTCATCCTCATTCACCAGCAGGCGGCCCATGAAAGGATTCTGTATGATCAATTGAAAGCTGCCAGTCTCGACAAACCTGTCGCCACACAGCGAAGCATGTTCCCCGTGACATTTGAACTGGTGCCTGCCGATGCAGCCATCCTTGAAGAGCTGATGGAGGACCTGCATCAATTAGGATATACAGTCGAGCCATTTGGGAAAAATACATTTGTAATTCAAGGTACACCTGCTGATGTAGAGCAGGGCAACGAAAAAAATGTAATAGACTCTCTGTTGGAGCAGTACAAGCATTTTACCAATGAACTCAAATTCTCAAAAAGAGAAAAGCTCGTTCGTTCATTGGCCAGGCAGCAGGCCGTGAAGCCGGGATCGCGATTGACTGAACGGGAAATGCGGCAATTGGTGAATGATCTTTTCTCCACGCAACAACCGAATAGCACACCTGACGGATATCCAACATTCCTGGAGTTCAGGCAGGAGCAGTTGGAAAAAATGTTTAAGGGCTAAGAGTTTGAAAGAGTATAAAAGAGAAAAGAGATTTTCCTCTGTTTCGCCTTTCCTCTTTAACTCCTAGCTCAGTATTTATTTCTTATCTCCTGCAAAAATTTCTCCATCGCCCTTCGAATATCAGTTGCCGAACCAGTGTGGTTATTGACCAGTGTAGAAAATATAAGAAGCTTGTTTTTCTTAGTGTATAGAAAACCACTAAAGGCAACTACCCCGCTAAGCGTGCCGGTTTTGCCAAAAATATATCCCGCTTCGGTTTTATAGTAACTGCTGATGGTTCCTTCGCCGCCAGTAGGAAGTATCGTCTTGATCCGTTCTATCCCAAATTCATTTTTCATTTTATTGAGAATGGCGACAAAGTCGCGGGGAGAAAATAAATTATAGCGACTTAGACCTGAGCCATCGGCCCACCTTGGTTTTTGCGGAAGGTCTTTGAAATCGGTTTTTAATAATGTATCAATGATCTTCGAATCATTCATTACACCCAACAATTCATTGCTCACCATCAATAAAGATTGTTCTGCAAAGAAATTGTCACTCCGGTGCATCATAGGTTTGAGAAGGGAATCTGTAGGTTGGGAGTGGATAATATTCCATTTTGTTATGGTAATTATCTCAGGATAACTTTCGCCAATCACCCATTGGATTTTATTGTCTTTAGCATCGGCAGTTGCCCAAGCAAACCTTGTCTTTAGTGTATCAGACAAAATATCTTCTGCAGTAGTGGTATTGTTGGTCACAAAAGGAAGCTCCGCTGTTGAAAAATTCCGTTCTGCCGGCAAAACGGAAA
>DASSFT010000621.1:0-11242 GCA_035694045.1 Chitinophagaceae bacterium | reverse complement strand
ATACTCCTGCCGTGTACCCTGTTTGGGTGCATCGGTTGCTGTTTCTATCGTTTCAGCATCGAAGTCTTCAGGACGGCCCATTGAGGCAACGATCTCGTCGATATCTGCATCGATGATTGCAGTGGAGCCTTTACGCACTTTATCACTCATCAATTCGGCGATCCGGCTTTCGATATCATTTATTATCTCGTCACGCCCTTCTTCCTTTGCAAAATACCGGCGCAGGCTCTCAATATAACTCTGCAGCTTTTCGTATGCCGAATCCTCGATAGGTATCACCCGGCCGCTCAGGTTTATGTTGATAATTTTTTTCATTGTAAAATATTTGGGTTGAAGTATTTTCTTTATTCCTGGTTATCTAAGGGCTTGTCATTTTTATTGGCTAAGGCATTTACACCATTGGATAATTCATTCCAGGTCTGCTCGAGTTCTTTATAAAATGCCTCGCCTTTGGGGGTTAATAAAAAATATTTACGGGGAGGGCCGGAGTTGCTTTCTACCCAGCGATAGGTTAGCATCTCTGCGTTTTTCAACCGGGTTAATAATGGATAGAGCGTTCCTTCAAGGATCTGGAGATTGGCGGCTTTCATTTCTTCGACAATATCACTTGGATAAGCCTCGCCTCGCCGGATGACAGACAAAATGCAAAACTCCAGTATCCCCTTTCTCATCTGGCTCTGCGTGTTTTCAATATTCATAAATCACTTTTTAATAATTGATTCTTCTGCTTTATATAGATTGCCTGATTATTTTTTTAATGCCCATAACTTACGACCCGGGTAATTTTCCATGCCCCATCTTTTTTCTGCCATACATGAACGAACCGGAACGTGCCACAATCCTGCGTTCCATTTTCGAGATGACAAAATGTATGTGCTCCTATTTCCATAGCTCCATAACCAGGTATGGGATAAACTTCAAGACTTCCTTTTACCAGGTCTCTTCTCAGCCCATTATTTCCTTTTGCTGTTGAACGCATAAATTCGATGGTTTGATCATAGCCCGATAATCCACCTTTGTCATGATAAAATTCAAGGTCTTTTGTGAACATCGATTTAAACAGGTTCGTATCTCTTGTATTGAATGCATTGAACAGGATGCTATCCATTCTTTCAATTTCCTTATGCAGGTCTGCGCCTGTTGAAGAAGAACCCATCTGGGCTCTCGACAAATTGCTGACTCCGAAGACAACGAAAGCCATAAAAAGCAACTTTAATTTCATTTTTCTGATTTGTTGAAACAAAGATAGGGTGATATTTGGTACTTTGCAACACATAGTACCAAATATTTTCAGGTAATGCTCATAGAAAGGGAGTGATTATTCACTGTAAGACAATGATAATCACCATAAAATGTCGGTGAAAAAATTTTTCCCCCAGGTTTTGGCAAATTGATAGATGGCTAAATGATTGGATGGACGCCGAATTTTCGTTCTTTGTGTCATGCATCGACTGCTTTCTTTATTATTAATTCCTGTTCTACTAACGTCCTGTTCGGATAAATACCGCCCCTACAAAAGCCATTACAATTTCAAGAGTCCTGATGGGAACCCCGATTATAGCAATTACCAGTACTGGGCCGCTCATCCGTATAAATGGGATCCTTCAGATAGCTTGTCACCGGCATTGGAAACCGAAGCCCTGGATTCATCTGTCGATGTATTCTTTATTCATCCCACCACATATATCAACAAGATTAAAGCAGATAATGCATCCATCGACGATGATTATCTCAATGCTAAAACAGATTATTCAACGATCTTATACCAGGCAAGTGTATTCAATAGTTCCTGCCGCGTGTTTGCGCCAAGATACAGGCAGGCATCTATCAAAGTTTTCTTTGACAAAGACGAAAACAAAAGGACACAGGCATTTGCCATAGCATACGCAGATGTAGTAAGCGCTTTTGAATATTATATGGCAAACTGGAACAAGGGAAGGCCGTTGATCATTGCCTCGCATAGCCAGGGAAGCCTGCTGGCCGAGCGGTTGCTGAAAGATTTCTTTGAGAATAAACCGCTGTCAAAAAAATTGGTAGTGGCCTATGTCACCGGCTGGCCGGTCCCCAAAGACTATTTTACTTCTTTAAAAATGTGCAGCGATTCCTTGCAAACCGGATGTCTTTGCAGCTGGCGGACATTGCGCAATAATTATGTACCCTATTACGTAAAAAATGAGAACGGCAACTCTTACGCTACCAACCCGCTGACATGGACAACAGACAGTACTTATGCTCCAAAGAAATTAAACAAGGGCAGTATTCTTTTTAAGTTCAACCGTATCTATAAACAAACAACGGATGCGCACATAAGCAATGGCTTGCTGTATGTAAGCCGGCCCAAATTTCCCTGGAGCTTTCTATACGGTACGAAGAATTATCATATTGGTGATATCAATTTGTTTTATCTAAACATCCGGGAAAATACACGGCAACGCATCCGCTCATTCAACCAGCAAAAGACCTACTGAGAGTGTTGCCTGATCCATTCCAGCTCCTCCGGCTCCGCTTTTAAAACGGCATATTTCTTTACAAGATTGATCATGGTTTCGTCGAGAGCATCAATCACGTTCTGGTAAGAAGCTTCTTTGTCGGCTTTTATCAATAGCATTAAAGCGTTACGATGTTCTTTGCTGTTAGTTTTATCAAGCCGCTTTTGCTTTTGCCTTATTACTTCACCCAGGCCCTCTTTTACCGAAAAATTTGTCTTGAATATTTCTCCTTTCGCAGAAGCGTCTTTCCAGTTGCCGCTGTAGTAATAGACCACATCATTCTTGCTCAACAGAACGGTAAGTGCAGCTGAATCTCCAAGAAGGGTTACTGGTCCCTCCTTGGGCATAATTAAATTAACAGCCGCCGGCTTCTTTAATTGCGTGGTCATAATGAAAAAGGCAATAAGTAGAAAGCCGAGATCGACCATGGGGGTCATGTCCACTCTGACGTTTAATTTTTTTGCCGGACCGACCCCGGCTCTGCGCCGTCCCTCGGTGGCGACAGGAATAATATCTGACATAAGCAATTTTATAAAAAGACGCGAAATGACACTAATTCCACACGTAATGAATTTCCAATATTTCTCGCCACGGCGCTACGACGCAAAGGATAACACTCTGATTTTCGTGGCGTCCTCGTCTCGCACAATTGCGGGAGGACGAAAGGTTTTATCTCGAAAATTGACCTCTTCCTCTTTCCTCAAGGAAAGAAGGCATTGTTCTTGTTATTTTTATGTATAAAAACATTGCAGTATGAAAACAATTATCATTCCCACCGACTTTTCACCGGCAGCCAGCAATGCTACCCAGTATGGTGTGGATATGGCGATTGCCATCAATGCCAGCGTAACGCTGTTGCATGTGTATAACATACCAATAGCTGTCGGCGATGTACCTGTGGCTCTCTTATCCGTCGATGAATTGAAGGATGCAGCTGAGCAAAATCTCAATCGATTAAAAAAAGATCTTGAACATGTGACCTCCGGCAAAATAAAGATCTATGCAGAGGCAAGACTGGGCAACGTGGTGGATGAGCTGGAAGATTTGTGCAATAAAATTCACCCCTTCGCGGTTATCATGGGTACGACGGGAACATCTGCAGTGGAAAGAACGCTGTTTGGCAGTAATGCATTAACCGCTATCAAGCACCTGACATACCCGGTGATCTGTGTACCAAAAGGAAAAGAATACGGTAACGGGGTACATAAAATAGGATTGGCCTGCGATTTCAAAGAAGTGGCTGAAACCACTCCTGTCAATGAAATAAAGGATTTCGTAAAGGAATTCCATGCCCAGTTATTTGTTCTGAATGTTGACTATGACAACCGGCAATTCACTGCTGACACACCGGAGCAATCAGTCTTATTACACACAGCCCTGGAGGAAGTACACCCCGAGTATCATTTTATAACTCACAAAGACATAGAGAATGGTATCAATGAATTTGCGGAGACCCACAATCTTGATCTCATCATTGCGATACCTAAAAAACACAAAATACTTGATGGTTTGTTCAGGAAAAGTTCAACCAGCCAGCTGGTCTTTGAATCTCATGTTCCGGTAATGTGCGTGCATGAGTGAGGTCAGGTCGCACCGTTTTTTGAGGCCGGCATTTTAACCTTAACGGTAGTGCCGGCTTCCTTTTTACTTTCGATGTCCAGCGAAGCACCCATTGTTTTCACAAGATCTTTGATGATAAGATAGCCGAGGCCATGCCCCTTTTTATTATCAACGTTTACTGAAGTGATCACAACCTGGTCGGCCAGCAGGCTTTGGATCTGCTCCGCCGACATTCCGAGGCCATCATCCTTTACTGAAATAGTAATATCACCATTGGACCTGTTGGCATCGACGGCTATCGAACCTTTTTCTGTGAAATGGATCGCATTTGTAAGCAGGTTATAGACGAGGATTTTCAAGGGCTCATAAAACTGGTAGACGTCCAGTGAAGCATCGATCCTGTTTTCGATAACCAGTTTTTTTTGTCGTGCCAGCGATTGCAAAATCCCAAGGACCTGGTCAACCATTTCCCGTACATTAAATGTTTCCTTGGCAAGCCTGCGGTTTTCATTCTGGTATTTGATCCAGTTCAGGATATTGGTAGAAAGCATTTGCAGCTCCTGCGAAGTATTGGTTATCTCACTAATGGTTTCCTGCTGCAGTGCTTCCGGCATCAGCTCCTTTTTTTGCAAAAGGTTTTTCCCGGCAACGGTTAAAAACTTCAGGGGGGTAATGATATCATGACTGATAATGGAGATCAATCGCGTTTTAATAGCATCGTTTTTTTCCAGGATAGCGTTTTTCTGTTGTAGTTCCTTTGTTTTTTCAAATACCTGTTGTTCGAGTTTACGCTGGCGAATGACGTATTGGGTTGTACGAAGTTTGAAATAGAGCATTCCTGCACCGATTACAGACAGCGCCACCAGTGCAAAAAACCAGGCTTGCCGGTACCAGGGCGTGCTGATGCCGAAATTAAGTTCCTGGTAAGAATAATTATTATTACCGAACCCGTTCAATTTCCTGATGCGTAATTTATAGTCACCCGAACCGAGCTTGTACAAATGCAGGGCTGCATCATTATCGGTATTAATGGGTTTCCAGTTCACAGTATCGTTTAGCTGGTATTCCAGGTAAAGGTTCTCTTTGTTGGACCAGCCTGAAAAGCCAAGTCGCAACACAATTTCCTGGGTATGTGAAGACAGTTTTTTTGTTGCCAGTGAGTCTGGGTTTATCTTTTTATTGTCAGCCAGTATTTCATCGATGAAGATATCTCCGCCAGGAAGCGCCGGAATAAATTGGTTGGGTTGTACCCATACCAGTCCATCCATAGTAGGAAATGAAATCGTTTCATTTTGCATTTGCAGCGCACAGGGTGTACAGCCACCGTTCATTTCCGTAATTTCCATTCCGTCGTTGCGGCCGATATAATGATAATACACTTTGGCTGCGTCGTTTTCAAAAGCATGGATCATGTCAGCAAGGCTCGCCCTGAACAAGCCCCGGTTAGTACTGATCCAGCAGCCGCCATATTTATCCGTGACAAAACAATGCGTATACAATAAAAAATTGTTTTTATCGAGCGGCATGGCCTTGATTTTTCCTTTTGCATATACAAAATATCCTTTGCCATACGTGCCGATAAAAAGATAGTCTCCGTATTTCCAAAGGCTGCGGATGCAATAACCGGGAAGTGACAGCAATGTATCGATCGCATGAGTGGAAATATTGTAATTAATCAACCCGTTACAGGAGGCAAAGCTCAGGACGCCGGGTGAAGATTCTATCATGTTAAAAACAGTGGCACCCATCCGCTTTCCGGGCGCCGTCCTGGCTAAATAATTAAGGCTGTCGCTCTGCAGCAAGCCTAAGCCATTATCCGTTGCAACATACACCTTACCTGCTAACGAGGTAAGACCGAAATTATCCCCGGTTTCGATTTTTGGATAGGTAACTGTTTGACGGGTTTTGTAGCTATAACAACAAAGACAATGATAATTACCGGGATTGATTTGGCGGGAATACCATAGAAGAGAATCGCCAGTGGTGTAAATATTGTAACTCAGTTTGCCTTTTACTGGCGGCGTGGGCGCAGTTTTTTCCAGCCTTCCGATAATGTCACCTTCACTTGTAAGAATAGTATTGCCGGGCAATTCGATCTGCGAATAGTAACTGTTCTTCGCATTTATGTCAGATTGCTTTTTTTTAATGGTCTCCACCCGGTCGCGGCTTATTACGATGAGACCTTTTGAATCAGTACCGATAAAAAGTATTTTCTTCTCTTCGCTGTATTGGACATACCGGATCAATACATTATCGGGAACTATGTTGCAGATCTCCTCGGCGATAATATCAGTTCCTTTCGAAATCAGCCGCCAGGCAGTATTGTTATTAATTACGATTGGGGCCTTGTAGCCATTCTCCCAAAAGAAACGGGCGCCTTTGCTGTTAAACCCGGCAGACTCACCGTCGCTGCGAATTTGCACCTGCTGTAGGTTTTGTGAAACAATATCTGCCCTGAATATTCTATCGTCTTCAGATACAACGAAGACCGCGTTCCCGATGCGGAAACCTGTTTTTATCGCTTTGTTTGTGAAATTCAACGGCGTCGGCTTGGGGTTGGTCATTGAAACAGAAAGAACAAGCCCTTTCTCAAATACAAGCATGGAAGTATCGCTTGTAACCAGGATCCTGGTAAAAAAAACGGGATAAGATTTTGTCGCGGGATAACGGATCTTATAATTTAAGAACTCGTTCGAAACTATCAGCCCGTAAAGAGCCGGCTGAACACCTCCATTCAGGAGTGGGGTGGTCCAGTCCAATACCAATCTATTTTTATTCACCTTTAATATATTCCCCATAAGGTCAGTAGCGTAGATAGAACCACTGTTGTTTCTTATGACAAATGCTATTCTTTCCGATCCAATGAAAGGAGTATTTTCTTTGGTAAAAGTTTTGAAATCGATCCCGTTGAATCGCACCACACCTGCTTCCGTGCCAAACCACAGGAAACCGGTCGGCTCATCCCATTCGATCCCTTTTATTCCATTGGAAGGCAAGCCATTCTCGGTAGTATAATAACGCGTCTGAAATGCAGGAGCCTGGGCAATCATTGTTTGCCGTAGAAAGATAGAAAGCAGAAACAGTAGAATTAGCCGCATCATACACCCGTTCGATGCCAATATACGGCATCGGTATTAATAGTTCACATTATACAATGAAGCAAGCTCGATGAGTTCCTTGATGTTCCCGGCGCTGGTTTTTTCAAAAATGCGGTTCTTGATGGTAGAGATGGTGCTCATCTTTAAGTTCAGCGTTTCTCCTATTTCTTTTGTCCCCATTCCTTTGAGCACGTAGTGAAGTATTTCCAGTTCTCTCGGCGCAAGAGCAGAAAACGGGTTTTCGTTATTCTGTAGTATGGGGGTTTTCCTTAGAGGTGACTCGTTTTGTATAAACCGCTGTAATAATTGAAGCATTTCCTCCTCACCCACCGACTTCGACATGTAATAGTTTATACCATATTGTTTTACAGCTTCACCATAGATCTCTGCAGGTTGCATGGAAAAAACCATGATGCTCAATTCGGGATAAACCCTCCGGATATTGGGGATGATCTCAAGGGTATTGCCATCGGGCAGAATGATATCCAGGACCAGGTGTGTATATTTCTTTTTGACCAGTTCCTTCATCAGCTCATTACAGCTCGCGACCTCGTGAACATCGCTCAACCCGATATTGACCTGCATAAATACTTTTAGACCTTTTCGGATCATGCTGTGGTCGTCTGCTATCAATATGCTGGGCTGCATCATTCTTATTGTTTCAGCTCCGGTTATTCGGAGTACTAATTTCCTTATTTTATTGCTCCTGTGTGTAGAATTTCTTCTGGTTCGCTTTTATTGTCTTATAAATAAAATACCTATTATCATTGTATCAGTATTACCGTGCCTTTAAAAAACTGCTTCTTATCATCATTCAACTGAACAAGATAGATATATACTCCAGGCTGCATCATACCATTATAATAACCATTCCACGGGCGGTTGATATAGTTCTTTGTTTCAAATACTTTTTCTCCCCAGCGGTTGAAAATAGTTACCTGTGCGTCGGGGTATAATGCAAGCCCGGGTATCTGCCAACGGTCATTTTTTCCATCGTTATTTGGAGTAAATGCGCTCGGAATATAAATTTTTGAAACCGGCGAGATGATAACTGCATCTTCCGCGTAACAGCCCGTAATCTTATCAGTAGCCCGGATAGTATAAGTGGTCACAACATCTGGCGTAGATACCGGGTTGATCAGTGCCGGATCACTTAAAAATACAGGAGGGGTCCATAAAAAGTCATAATTGCCCGTATTGCCAATACTTGCATCCAATGTCGTTGATGAACCTAAGCTGATGTATTTATCAGGTCCTGCATTAATAGCTGGAATAGGATTGATCGTCAGGGTTTGCGAAACCGGGAGCGAACCGCAACCTGCACTTGTTTTTACAAGCAATGTGATCGATTGATTACCGGTATTGCTAAATGAATAAGAAAACGGGGGCGTGAAGCTGCTGCCGGCACCCCCCAGGGTCCATTGCCAGTTGGTTATTCCTGTTGCAGCCGAAGTGAACGTTACGGGCTTCTTTACACAAAATGTGTCGCCAATAATAGTGAATGAAGCAACAGGATTAGCATTGATCACCGGTACAGTTCCAAAGGATGTATCACTGCTACACCCCGCATTGTAACTTAACCAATGCTTTACCGTAATGTTCGTTGCCGCTGATGAATAGCTATGTGTTGTCGTATTAGTGGAAGCCGAATTAAATGATTGTCCGTCCCCAAAGTTCCAATGCCAGGTAGGTGGATTAGGCCCACCTGGCGGAACTGCTGAAGTGAACGATTGAATGCTATCAATACAAGGTTTTCCAGTCATGGTAAAGGTCGCTACAGGCTTGCTGCTCACATTTACCGAAAGCCTGAACGTATCGCTTTTACAGCCATTGCTCCCTGTAACGATCAATGAAACAACATAATTCCCTGCATTGGTATAGGGATGATAAAACGCGTTGTTGTTGGTAAGCGTTGTGCTGTTGCCATCGCCAAAAATCCAATGCCAGCTTGTGATTGTGCCTGCCACTGCAGCGGAACTATCTGTGAAATGTATCGAATCACCCAGGCAGATATTCCTGTCGTAGCCAAATTTAGCCAACGGCTTTGGCAAGATAGTTACCGGCGTAAACGAAGTATCGCTTTTGCAACCATTGTTAGAAACTGTGATCAGGGAAATGCTGTAGTTACCAGCGGTTGAGTAATGATGATAAAAAGGATTGTTGTTAGCAAGTGTTACGGTATTGCCATCACCAAAATTCCATTGCCAACCGGTGATGGTACCAGAGGACATGGAGGAAGCGTCTGTGATGTGAACGGAATCACCCTGGCAGGTATTTCCACTTATGCTAAATGATGCGATGGGACTTTCCAAAATGGAGACAGACTGCGTTGTATCTCCAACGCAACCATTATCTGCATAGATCCGGTATCGCACATCCTGGGTACCTGGCGTACTAAATAGCTTTATAGTGTTCACGGTGCTGGCAGTAGAGTTATCTGCGAACAACCAGCTATAGTTTATAATATTAAAACCGCCGGGTACGGAAGAACCTGTAAAATGAACTGAATCGGACGAACATGCGGGAGAAGAATAAATAAAATCCGCTTTGGGTCCTGTATTAACTACTACTTTCAGCGTGCCATATTCTGTTTGACTGCAATTCTGAATCACTGTAGAAGTATAAGATACCGGTATATAATATGTACCAGGATTTAAAAAAGTGAAATCCTGCTGAAGCGTGTAAACATAGTAGGTCCTGCCATTGATCGATTCTGTACGTATCGGTATGGGGTTAGTTATTATTGAATCGGCATTCGGAGAAATTCCTGTTGCCTGGCTCAATTTCCAGTTGATAGAGGTGACAGGATATCCAACCTTAAAATACAGCCGGACGGGAGTTTTAGGACAGGTAAATGTATCTACGGTGCCGCTAGTATTATTGGTATTGGCTATTTCACTGTAATAATTCAGGTTATTGATCTTGGTACCGACGTTATAGCCATAACTTTCATAGTTACCCAGGCCATATACGGTTGCGGTAATTGCAGAGTCGCAGGTTATCCTGTGTTGAGCGGCTGCTCCTACGAATCTTGCCAGCGCTACTGAATACTGGGGATAATTGGGATGCGGTATGATCTGCGCCGCGGGAACGACAGCCCCGTCTACTCTTAATGAAGCAACAGCGATTGTCGGCAAGTGAATGTTTACATAGACATAATCTATCGACGACTTCCTGCTGGTATAGAACAAAACCGATTTTTGTCCCTGTTCAATAGGGCTTAGATAAAACATTTCAGGGTCACCATAGGAAGGCGGAGCAGGGGTGGTGACGGGAAAATTCCAGCACTGGTTTTTATTAGGTGTGTATTGAGATACAAGTACCGGTTTATCCGCTTCAATATAGTCGCCACCGGTAGAATCCATGAACTCGTAATAGAAATTATTGATAAGCCCGGATAAAACAATTCCATTCCTTTTTACCACGGTAACGGGGTCCTGCACACAAACACGATAATAGTTCCGGTTTGTCTCAAGAATATTTGTGTTCGTATTATTGATGGTATGATAAGTAAGATAACGCGTACCCCAGGCCTGCGAAGGAAAAACCTGCTGGTGCACAAACTCTCCGCCATCTCCGCGGCATAAGCGGATACCGCCAGAACCCGAAAAACTCGCAAACGGATGGCAGTTGCCGTCTGATCCGGGAACAGAAATGATCTTACTGCCCGTCATATCCTTACTTGCTCTTGCCGGGTCGGTATTAAATACCGCTTTTCCAAAGACATGAAAGGATTCGCCTTTGTTCAGGTTGACCGTATAGGTTTGGCCGGGAAGCCATCCATTTTTGGTAGAATCGGAAGGAGTGATCTGCAGTCTCGTATTATCTTCTGAAGCTATCGCATAGAACCAGGAATACCAGTCGGCTGGATTACTTTGGGAAGTAGTTTGATAGTAATTGATGGAATAGTAGGAATAGCCATAGGTCTCAACCGGCATTAGCATCGTTGCACCCGAAACCATCGTGGAATAAACATGAGCGTATACGGCAACGGGCACATCGCTCACGATATGGATGCCCCTGTTTTGCAAACCATCGGTTAGTGTCCGGGCATCATTGGGCCCTGATTTAGGAATGAGAATAGAAGCATCGACA
>DASSFT010000620.1:0-3669 GCA_035694045.1 Chitinophagaceae bacterium | reverse complement strand
GTACTTCCAGGACTACCTGGCCACCAATAAGAATATAAAGATGTATCTAAACTTATTGTACGGAAGCAATCTGCCGTACAATATTCCCAACAATGTAAAATACCGCAACGGTTTGGAAATACCCCCATACATAAGGGTTGATATCGGGTTCAGTGCCTTATTGCTGGATAGTGACCGCAGCAGGCGCAGAAGTCATAGCCCATTCCGGGGTTTTGAAAATATCTGGGCAAGCCTGGAAGTGTTTAACCTCATTGATCGAGACAATACTATTTCTTACTTGCTGATCAAGGATTTTTCCAATACCATTTATACCATGCCCAACCGGTTAACTCCACGATTGTTGAATTTTAAGATAGTGGCGAGATGGTAAAAAAAAACTGCTACAGAGTTAACCATAGCAGTTTGCAATCGGTTGATTATTTATTTATAGTTGTTGTTTGTTTTCAAAATCAAAATTGCCTTTTCCCTGGTGAGCCTGGAAAGCAGCGGGATCGCCATAGGGTCCTAGATATTTAGCGTTGCCAAAGCCGAGGATGGGCCAGAAAATGGGCCCAAGAAAAAACAATCCAGCTGTAAAGCCTTCGTCTTTTCCAAAACTCTTGGAGATCATGTTATATACCCAGATTATAAAAAACGGAATAAGCAAACATAATAATGCCCACCAACCTGGTTTACCCCCGATTTTGCACATTAAATAGACATTATAAATAGGGATGATGCATCCCCAGCCTGGTTTGCCTGCTTTGACAAACACTTTCCACATCCCAATGATTTGCAACAGGACTATTATGCACCATAAAATAATGGCCCAAGTGGGCATTGTGTAGTCTGATCCATATTCGCGTTCCATTTTAGTTGGTTTTGGTGAACTACAAGTCTAATGAAAAAAAATCGCTATACAAAAAAACCGTATCCACATTCGCAATCCTTCAGCCTAGCTTCTGTAAAACTTCTTTCAGAGCCGGGAAATTTACCTGTGTACCGGGATTGACTGTTTCTTCCGAGTAAGCCACGATGCCATTCTTATCAATGACTACAACTCCCCTCTTCGCAACGCCCCTGATGCCACAGATGAAATTGCAATGGTACATATCGTACTCATGTATAGTGACCTTGTTGAAATCAGAAAGCAATTCAAAGTTCAGGCTATGTTTTTCCTTAAATGCTTTCAGCGAGAAAGGCATGTCAACAGAAATTCCAATAACAACGGCTCCAAGATCGTTGTAAAAACTAAGGTCATCCCGGTTGCTGCATACCTGTTCGGTACATGTGCCGGTGAATGCAGCCGGGAAAAAATGCAGGATAACCGTCTTCCCTGTAAAATCGCCCAGGGAAATTTCTTTCCTGTCTGTATTGTATAATCTGATTGCTGGAGCTTTTTTACCAACTGCTATTGCCATGATATTTGATTTAAAAATGAGTTATGCGAAACCACTGAATAATTTTCGACAAAATTCGCCCTAAATATTTACATTCGAAATTCAAACAAAACCGGATGTACCCACCACCACCAATATATAAACCAAGACCTCCTTATCTTCTTGGACTTCTTTGCCTGATCCCGTTGCTGGGTGCAATTGCCGGTATAGTATTGCTAATACTCGGGATTACAAAATACAAAGACAAATGGATGATCATGATCGGTGCCTTTGGCATTTTATTTACCGTGGGTATTTACAGTTTTCTGTTTTACTTTATGAGATACAGTGAACTTTCCAGGAAGGGATTTGCTGAACTTTCGCAAATGAATCTTAATAGTCTTGTAAGTCATATCGAATTCTACAAACTTCAACATGGCCATTACCCTGATAATCTCCAGCAGCTGGCGGACAAAAACAAAGTAATATTCATGTTTGACCCCATACAGGGGGCCCAGGGGCGGAAGAATGATAGCTATTATTATAAGCGGATAGACGAAAAGTATACTTTATTCTCTTCCGGGCAGGATGGAATCCCCAATAATAGTGACGATCTCTATCCACAGATCTCTATTGATAGTAGTCAATCCCCTATCGGGCTGATCCTACCAAATTGACAGTTATACGGAAGCTGGCATAATTATCGTACTGTTACTATTACATTAACTAAAGTTTCTTTTCCAAAATTTGTATTCACACTTGTGAATAAGTAACTTTAGGATATACAGGTTCCAATACAATAAATTTGGAAATGAGGGATAAGGCTTCTGTAACCCACTTCAGAAGACGAATAATAATCCGGCATTATCCCTCGCCGGCTTTATGAATCTTTAAATAGACCGATTTGACAGACACGATCATTAACCTGGAAACCGTAAACCCTATTGAGTTCTTCGGAGTAAATAACGGCAAACTAGACATCCTCAAGAAAAAATTCCCTTTGCTTAAGATTCTTTCCCGTGGTACGCAGATCAAACTCAGCGGCGCCCCGGAACAGATAGCTGCTGCCAGGGAAAAAATCGAACTCCTGATCTCCTACCTGGAGCGTAATGGCCATATGAGTGAGAATTATTTTGAACAGATACTTGGTGGCGATGACGCAGAAACTATCGACAATTTCAAGGATCATCATCCCAATGATGTGTTGGTGTTTGGCCCTAACGGCAAATCCGTAAGGGCAAGAACGCACAACCAAAAGAAATTGGTGCAGGAAGCAGAAAAGAACGATATCGTATTTGCGATAGGTCCTGCAGGTACCGGTAAAACATATACTGCAGTTGCTTTGGCAGTAAGAGCTTTAAAAAACAAGCAGGTAAAAAAGATCATCCTCACAAGACCAGCCGTAGAAGCAGGAGAAAGTCTTGGGTTCTTACCCGGCGACCTCAAAGAAAAGATCGACCCTTATCTCCGGCCGCTGTATGATGCGCTGGACGACATGATACCAGCCGACAAACTGGGATATTATATGACCACGAGAACGATCGAGATCGCACCGCTGGCTTATATGCGTGGACGTACGCTGGATAATGCCTTTATTATACTGGACGAAGCACAGAATGCTACCGACCTGCAGATAAAGATGTTCCTGACACGTATCGGCGCCAATGCAAAAGCCATCATTACCGGTGATCTTACACAGATCGATCTTCCCCGCAACCAGCGAAGCGGTTTGGTAACTGCTGTACGCATTTTGCAGAATATCGAGGGTATAGCGCATATCGAGCTCGATGAAGAGGACGTGGTACGTCACAAGCTCGTGAAGCAAATCCTGCGTGCATACAATAAGGAAGCGGAGAAAGAGAGTTCGCAGAGAGGCTGAGATTTTAGTCAATAGTCGATAGTAAGTATTTCCTTTGGCAACTAACGACTACAGACTATCGACTATTGACTTTAGACTATCGGCTAACAACTATCGACTCATACTCCGCCGGATTTCTTTACTTTGCACCAATGAAACAAACACTCTCCCTTTCTTTACTATTGCTTTTTTTGGTTGCCTGTAATAGCGGTGATAAAAAAGCGGAAAATACTTCAGATGATATTGGCGCCGCCAGCGCTTTTTTACGGGCAGCATTGGACGGGGATTTTGACAAGGCAAAAACGTATATCGTCAGGGATTCGATCAACCAGGTATATATCGATCTTTCAGAACGGCAATACAAAGAAAGAATGATACCCGATGAGAAAGCCCGGTATAAAAGCGCCTCGATCATCGTGCATGAGTTCCGCCACGTAGACGATTCCACAACAA
>DASSFT010000619.1:0-6211 GCA_035694045.1 Chitinophagaceae bacterium | reverse complement strand
AGGGGAGATAGATAACCTGGACCTGACCCAACTAAATTCATCTTCAGAGAACCTGGGTAAGATCAGGATCAAATCAGGCCTGCTTGATTTTCTTTCCTTTGATTTCGTTATGACCAATGAACGATCGACCGGGAAAATCGTTGGAGCCTATCACCAACTAATCATTCAGCAATTAAAAAAGCATACAGACAAAAAAAATGTTGCCGATTTTGCGTCCTTTATGCTAAGGCATCTCATTATCCCATTAAATAAGGACAGGTCGCTGCCGGAGAAAAAGCGTACGGGCAATGTAGATTACATGCGAGATCCTACACGATTTGTGTCTCATTATTTTCTACAATCGTTGTTAATGGGGGTCAAGAAAAGCTTTACGCTTGGATTTCTGCTACCAAAATAGCCGTCGTGAAGTAAGGGTTACACTTTATCCAGTTTTCCCTTGGGCTCCAGCTCTGCAAATTTTTTCATTAAATAGGTTTCGAAGTCCTTGCGATAACCGGGATTGTTGCGGGAAGATGTGAATAATGATTCAATATTTCCTGTAAACAATGATCCTGAGGCAACAAGAGTCGCTAACCCCGGATTCGCTTTTATCCAATCGTTCTGAATCGAATGATCCTTGAGATAGGAAACAATGATTTCAGGTTTGAAAACTGCAGGTAGGTGTCCAATTTGTGCACTGATAGAATCTATTTCGTCATTTATTGATGAAAAATACTCAGGGTTAAACTGGTCCGTCGTTTTTATCAGATACTTGTTGAATAATGTCATAAAGTGGTTTAATAGTAGGTTAATGAATGTAATGTAACCCTTTAAAACAACATGCCTTCTTTTAATTTCACCGGGTATCATAAAAGGGCTGAATCTATTATGCGTTAAAACAAAACATAACCATGAAGTCATTTTTATTAGGCTTACCTTTAGGGCCCACCTTGAAGGCAACACAGCTTATTTCAAAAGGATTACAATGAAAATTGCATATATCGGAACCTACCCGCCGAGGGAGTGTGGGATTGGCACATTTACCCAGAATCTTTTTACGGCAATGACAAATCCTGGGAAAGACACACGTAAACAGCGTGAAGGAATTGTCATTGCCATGGACGACCAGGAAGAGTCTTATGATTATCCTGAAGAAGTACAATTAACCATACGGCAGGAACAACAGGGTGATTACATCGAAGCGGCCCGGTTCATTAACTTGAGCGGCGCAGATGTTTGTATACTTGAGCATGAGTTCGGGATATTCGGAGGCCAGAATGGCGTGTATATATTGCCACTCTTGCACAGGCTGGAAATTCCATTAATCGTAACCCTGCATACAGTTTTAAAGACTCCTTCTTATAACGAAAAAGCCATCCTTACAGAGATCTGTAAAATGGCGGCAGGTATCGTGGTAATGACGCATAAAGCTATTGAGTTTCTTACAAAAATTTATGGTGTACCTCTGGCAAAGATCAAACTTATTGAACACGGAGTGCCGGACCTCAAGTTCAATCACGCAGTGACTAAGAAACAGTTCAAACTCGAATCAAAAAAAGTAATCCTCACCTTCGGATTTATCAGCCGGAACAAGGGAATTGAAACGGTCATCAAAGCATTGCCAGCTGTTGTCGCTAAATATCCTGAAACAGTTTATATCATTTTGGGGAAAACACATCCTGCTGTCTTGCGACATTCGGGAGAAGAGTACCGTATCTTTCTTTTGCGTCTCGCGAAAAATCTGAAACTGGAAAAGCATGTGCTTTTTCTAAATGAATTTATTGACCAGGACGAACTTTTTCAATACCTCTACGCTTCTGATATTTATATCACACCGTATTTAAATGAAGCGCAGATCACCAGCGGCACATTATCTTATGCTATCGGTGCAGGAGCGGCTGTGATCTCCACTCCTTACTGGCATGCAACAGAATTACTCGATGAAGGGAGGGGCCGCTTATTTGATTTCAATGATTCAGAAGGATTAGCAGTGATCCTTACGGATTTGCTGGATCACCCAGCCAAACTAAAAAGCTTACGTGATAAAGCAGCTGCCTATGGACAGAAAATCGCCTGGCCAAAGGCTGGGACAAAATATAATGAGCTGATAAAGCTGATCCTCGAAGAACAAACGGAGAAGCAAGACAAAAAAGAAACTATTCTTGATCCTCTTTTATTGCCACCTTTTTTATTGGACCATATAAAGCGGATGACGGATGATACCGGCATCATTCAGCACGCCAAATTTGGAATTCCTAACCTGAAGGAAGGATATTGCCTGGATGACAATGCGAGAGCGTTATTGATGGTACTTATGGCGCATAAGCAGATGAAACTGCCTCTTGCCATGGAATTGTTACCAATCTACCTGAGTTACATTCATTACATGCAGAACGAAGATGGTACGTTCCGGAACTTCCTTAGTTTTCGCCGGGATTTTTTGGATGAGCGGGGTTCGGAAGATTCCTTTGGACGGGCCATCTGGTCTTTGGGTTATTTACTGGGCAATGCACCCAATGATGCTTATTTTCAGTCGGCCAAACAAATATTCTTCGACGCTGTTCCAAATTTTGAAAAATTACAATCCATCCGCAGCATTGCCAATACCATTATCGGCACTTCATATTACCTGCAAAGAAACCCGCATGATGAAGCCATAAGGCAAGTGATGGCAACGATGGCTTTTAAACTTGTCAATCAATACAAACAAAACAGGACAGAGAACTGGTGCTGGTTTGAAGAGTTGTTGGCTTACGATAACGCGATTTTACCTCTTTCCTTATTGCACGCTGCCAGTATATTAAATGATGAAAGTATCCGGAATACCGCAACCGAAAGCATGCAGTTTCTTTCAGATATAACATTGAAAGACGGGTTTCTCTCACTGGTTGGCAATGAGAACTGGTATGTAAAGGATGGTGCATCTTCCATGTATGCACAGCAGCCATTGGATGCAATGGCGATGGTACTGATGTTTCATGAGGCGTTTCACCTTACAAAAGATAAAACATACCTCAGCAAATTATATTCCTCCTTTATGTGGTTCCTGGGTGAAAATGATATGCGGATGTGTCTCTATGATTTTGAAACGAAAGGCTGTTGTGATGGCCTCGAAAGCTACGGGGTAAACAGGAACCAGGGCGCGGAAAGCACATTAGCTTACCTGGTTTCTCATTTGACCGTGTTGCAGGCTTATGATGATTTTTATAAAAGCGAACACTAATGCGTGTAGCGATCCTTTCACCTGTTGCGTGGCGCACACCTCCGCGTCAATACGGTCCCTGGGAACTAGTTGCCTCCAATATTGCCGAAGCATTGGTGGCAAAAGGCATAGATGTCACGCTGTTTGCAACCGGGGATTCAGTCACAAAAGCCAAACTGGTCTCTTGCATCGATCAACCCTATGCAGAGAATGCTGCTGCAGATGTCAAGGTGACTGAATGCCTGCATATCAGCAATCTCATGGAAAGAGCGGATGAATTCGATATCATCCATAATCACTACGATTTTTTACCCCTTACTTATTCAGGACTGATCGATACTCCAGTGATTACGACGATACACGGCTTCTCTTCTCCCCTGATCGTGCCAGTATATAAAAAGTATAATGCAACGACCGATTATGTTTCTATCAGCAATGCAAACCGTCATGCCGAATTGGACTATGCAGCCACCATATACAATGGAATAAATACAGCAGAATTTACGTTCAACAAACATCCGCAGGACTATTTTCTTTTCTTTGGCCGTATACACCCGGAAAAAGGAACGCGGGAGGCTATTGAGCTGGCAAAGCGATGCGGGAAAAAACTTATTATTGCAGGGCTTATACAGGACAATGACTATTTTACCTCGCAAATACTTCCACTCATTGATAATGATAGAGTAGTATATGCCGGCAATTGCGGTTCGCAGCAAAGAGATCAATTGCTGGGGAATGCACTGGCATTATTGCATTTAATTCTATTTGATGAACCATTTGGCTTAAGCGTAGTAGAAGCGATGTGTTGCGGCACACCTGTTATTGCCTTTAACAGGGGCGCCATGCCTGAACTGATACTACCCGGTAAAACAGGTTTCCTGGTTGATACAATAGAAGAAGCGGAACAGGCTGCCAGGCAGTTGGAGCAAATCAACAGGGACGATTGCCGGGAATGGGCAATTTCAATGTTTTCAAAAGAAAGGATGGCGGATGACTATTTAAAAGTATTCACGCAAATACTCAGCCGTTAACTATTTACTTTTTTTCAACTCCGTTAATAATTCTGTGAGGTTAACAGTAGCATAGGTAGAAGCGTAATCCGACATAGCATATGGAATGATAAGATTGTCATTGTGGACCATTGAGCCGCAGGAATACACAACGTTTGGCACATAACCTTCTCTTTCTTTTTCATTTGGTATCAGCAAAGGGGTAGATAAGCGGCCTATTTCTATTTCCGGATGTTCCAGGTCAAGTAAAGAAACCCCCAGCACATATTCCCTCACGGGGCCAACACCGTGTGTAATTACCAGCCATCCCGACGGCGTTTCAATAGGAGATCCGCAATTTCCCATTTGTACAAACTCCCAGGGATATTTCGGAGTTTGTAAAAGACTCGCATGTCTCCATATATTGATATTATCCGAGAATGAAATGTAATTATTGACGCCATCTGTTCTGCAAAGCATCGCAAACTTTCCATTGATCTTCCGGGGAAAGAGAGCCATACCTTTATTCTGCGCCACTTCGCCGTGCACAGGCATTATTTTAAAATGATAAAAATCTTTCGTGAGCAGCAACTTGGGTAGTATGCTCACGCCGTCGTAGGCAGTATAAGTGGCATAGTAAGTCACTTCGCCATCATCTCCTGTGAACCGGACAAATCGTGCATCTTCTATGCCTTTCATTTCTGTATCGGCAATGGGAAAAATCACCCTTTCAGAGATAGCGGTATCCACTGAAAAATGCATTTCATAATGAGATGAAGCCAGCCACATTATTTCATTTAACAGGGTTTGGCTTTGCAAGTCTCCAGGAACAATTGCCCTGGTTTCTTCAACATATCTTTTTAATTCTTCGTAAGTAAAGGTTTCAGTCAATTTATTTATCATGACTGAATAAGCCATGTTATTCCAGGATTGCATTTCTTCCAGTTTTCGGAGAAAGGACGTTTTATGATAGGTATGATTTTTTACATGTTCGGGGGATTCCAGCATTTTCCCGGGAGGTTCAATAATAATGTTATTATGGCTATCGATTATACCGGAGCGGAAAACAACCGATGATATATGGCCTTCCCCTGTGGCCCGGAAGCTGAGGATTATTCTTTTTTCGCCAATCCCTGTTTCTGACTGGTCGAGATCTTCCACAATTGACGGATTAAAAAAAGCGGCTGATTCGATAGAATATTCCATGGTAAAATAGGCGCCGATCAATACTTTCTGGGCAGAACTGAGCTTCTGCTCATCTATATTTAGCCGTTTAAACAAAGCGGCCAGCTTGTTGAAATGTTTTTCAAATATGCGGGAGATGCTGCGGTGCCTTTTAGAAAAATCCCTCAAGATCTGGTTCAGGTTTTCCTGTTGCTGCTTTTCCGAAAGAGACATTACCCGGGTGATCAGGTCCATGCTTCTTGCTTCTGTTGTGTAAAAAAAACGGGCGATTACACGACTTGCATCCGGTTCGAATTGCACGTCTTTCCTGGTGACATTAATTGGCATATATTATTTCTTGCGGGAACATTACAATATTCTTAGGTGGTCCCGGTACATATAACCGTGGTAAAGTAGCTCTTATTGTTCATACTGTCAACCCGGCTGTGTGGATTAGATATACTGCATTTAATTTATATAACGCTTGCAGTAGATTCCGCCAGACCCAAAAAAGCCCTTAAACTGATCTGTTTAGAGGCTTTTGTTCTAAGCTTATTGACACTGTTCTATAGAGTCTGCACCTCCTTATACTATCCTCAATCACCGGCCACTACTAATAGAAATATTTCTTTGTGCAAGTGCGTTGCCTGTGATGAACAAATTACACTTCCCGCGACACCGGAGGCAGAAGCAAATGCGAGAATTTAACAGGATATGAAATTCTATTTGCTCCAGAATTAACATATCCCAGTCCCGAAATCCACTTATTTTTTTCTACAAATTATAATTCTGTGCAAGGAAAACGACAATGAATTCCATTGTTAGCCATCATTAGTGACTTAATTCTAAAGCATCCAAGCAAATAAAATATTATTAC
>DASSFT010000618.1:0-2547 GCA_035694045.1 Chitinophagaceae bacterium | reverse complement strand
TATCAAACTGGTTTTGGAAGCTTTAAAAGAAAGAGGCTTGCTTATAAAGAACGCTCCTCATCTTGTACACAATCAAAAGTTTGTTGTTCCAAATTATAAATGGTGGGAAGGCCCTTTTTACGGCGTTGGCCTGAAGATCTATGACTGGATGGCCGGTAAATTAGGATTAGGACCCTCTGAATTCCTGTCCCGCGAAAGAACTCTCGAACTCGCTCCCACTCTCGACCCTGATGGATTAAGGGGCAGCATTGTGTATCACGACGGACAGTTTGATGATGCCAGGCTGGCGATAGACATAGCACAGACTGCTGCACAATACAATGCCACATTGTTGAACTATTTCCCGGTAACGGGTATAATCAAATCCGGCAAAAAAACAAATGGTGTACAGGTAAAAGATCTGCTAACCGGTAAGATGTATGCGGTAAAAAGCAAAGTCGTCATTAATGCAACAGGCGTTTTTACCGATGCAGTCATGAACATGGATAACCCGAGACATAACCAGATGATCGCACCGAGCCAGGGAATTCATCTTGTCGTGGACAAAGAATTTTTGCCGGGCGATACAGCTATTATGATCCCACGCACAGATGATGGCCGGGTATTGTTTGCGGTGCCCTGGCATAATAAAATCGTACTCGGAACGACTGATACTCCTATTAAGACTAAAAATGTAGCATCTCTTTTGGAACCCGTACCGCTGGAAGAGGAAATTGATTTCATTTTAAAACATATCGGGCGGTACCTGACCAAGGACCCTCAACGCAGGGATATAAAAAGCATGTTTGCCGGGTTGAGACCGCTCGTCAAAGCCAGTGGTAAAAGGACCGCGGCCTTGTCAAGAGATCACCTCGTCAACGTATCAGATTCCGGGCTGATCACGATTACCGGCGGCAAATGGACAACCTACCGGCGGATGGCCGAGGATGTGATAAACATTGCAATTGAAAAAAATAAATTGCCGGTCAAACCCTGTGTCACCATGGAACTCGTGCTGTATGGCCACAACCAACCGCTCATGCCTCCTGAAATATTTTCATTGCCTGTAGAACAGGTAAAAGCGGCCGTAAAAAGATCAGTCAGTGAGGAAATGTGTATGACAGTGGAAGATTTTCTCTCCAGGAGGACCAGGAGCCTGTTGCTGGATGCAAGGGCAGCTATACAACAGTCACCTGTTATTGCATCGTTGATGGCTGTTGAAATGAAAAAAGACGATCGTTGGATCAAAGAGCAAACTGATAGCTTCAAATTAATTGCAAACAATTATCTTCCCATACTAAACTGATTGCTTATGTCACCATTTGCCGGGGAATTTATCGGAACTGCTTTACTTATAATCATGGGTGATGGCGTAGTCGCCAACGTTGTATTAAATAAAACAAAGGGAAACAACAGCGGCTGGATCGTCATTGCATTCGGCTGGGCGATGGCTGTATTTATCGGTGTGTATGCTTCCAACCGTTTTGGTGGAGGCGGTCATTTGAATCCAGCCGTTACGTTGGCTTCGGCGGTTTTTGGAGATTTTGATCCTTCGCTGGCCGGCACATATATATTGGCGCAATTTGCAGGCGCGATTGCCGGTGCAATAATTGTTTGGATAGCCTATAAGCAACACTTTGATGAAACACAGGACGGAAATTTGAAGTTGGCGGTATTTTGTACCGGGCCTGCAATCCGGAACCCGGTGTTCAATCTTCTTACCGAGATCATTGGCACGTTCGTGTTGGTATTCGGTGCGCTCTCGATGTCAAAGTCCGCGCAAACGCTCGGCACTTTAGATGCCCTGCCAGTTGCTTTATTGGTATTAGCAATAGGTTTATCACTTGGTGGCCCGACAGGTTATGCCATCAACCCCGCAAGGGACCTGGGTCCCCGCATCGCGCATTTTATTTTACCCCTGAAAAATAAACGAAACAGCGATTGGGAATATTCATGGATACCGATCATCGGCCCGGTGATGGGAGGCATGCTGGCAGCATGGGTATTTAATTCGCTGTAAGTGTCTGGCCTCTAAGAGTGGCCTGACACTTACAGCGGCCTTACCATTAGATCAACGCAAATATTAAGATTATTACCAGGCCGATTGCAGCGCCGATCCAGGCCCATTTTACACGGGCTGGTTTCAGATCATCATTAATAAGGTAAGCGATCAATACGCCGATCAGGCTTAATAGGAGACCCAGGGCAAAACCACCGAGGTGAAAACCCGAGGTAACATCTGTACCTTTTGTTGATATCAGCTTCGTGATCTTATCGGAATTGATCGTTCCGTCATGGTTAATACTCTTTTTCAATTGACCCTGCGATATTTTAAACATTAGCCGTTCAGTGAACTTCATTTTTTTACCGGTAATGGCCTGTACGTCTTTTACAGACATCCTCGAAAGTTCTAACAGGGAAACTGTCTTGCCACTATTACCCAGCTTTACATATACTTCACTGGCCCTTAAAGCAGGTTTGGAGGTTACAGTATTAGCACCAAATGAGATGGTCAACAATAAGAGTGCTGCAGACAAAAGGAATAGACTTTTCATAAACAATCTTTTT
>DASSFT010000617.1:0-5904 GCA_035694045.1 Chitinophagaceae bacterium | reverse complement strand
ATTGCAAACTTCTGTTACCGGTTTATTTTCCGATAAAAGATCCTTGGCCTTGTTTATACGTTTCCAGGTCAGGTACTGGTGCGGCGTACGCTGGTAGATCCGGCGGAATATTCGATGAAAATGAAACCTTGATAAAAATGCCTGCTGCGAAATTGTATCCAGGTCGATGGGTTCCTGGTAATTTTCGTCAATGTAAATCTTGGCGGCTACTACGCGCTGGTATATGTCAGCAGTAATATTCATGTTTTAAAGATAATTTATTCCTGTCTATATATTCCTTGGATTCTTCCATTGTTTGCCCAGCCGTTCGATGGTACCAGCCACCCTTTCCTTCCTTGTTTCCTCTCTTTTTGCAGTTACTATCCATTCTACGTACTCTTTCTTATTGGTAAACGAAAGTGAATCAAAATAATCGGCCTGCTTTTTATTCTTTTTTAACGACGCCGCGAGGTCTTCCGGCAACCTGACTTCTTTTGTTTGAAGGTTCACCCATTTGAATATCTCTCTTTCGGGCGCCGGTTTGGCTTCTTTTTTCCTGTCTGCATCCGTTTTAGCGCGAAGACCAAATACTGACCAGGTTTCATTAAATGAAATTAAACTGATCCAGGTCAGCTTATCGCCTTCTTTCATCAGGCAGTCCCATCCCTTATCCCGGTTGAGGTCGGTTTGCAAACCCGAGGATATCTTGGGATAATATACCCAAACAATAATACCCGGCTTCACCAGTTTCATCACCTTGCTCAGCTCTTTTTGCAGCTGTGCCTGGGTCGATACGAACCAATGCACCTGGGCATATTCTTTTCCTGAATCGGTAATCTTAACGCCAGACGGCAAATCCTTCAATCCTTTTTTGAAATCAGCAGGGGCATTCAGCGTTAACAAAACATCTTTGGATTTTATCCGCAATTTTTCGGAAATAGAAGTCGCCATAAAAAAGATTTGATCAAAAATAGATTTTATCGGCAACAGGCGTTTCTCGATTCTTGCTTTTGGGAGAAATGGCCGATCAGGCTTTGCTGATCTTGTGATAGAGTTTTTGTATGGCGTTTACCCATTTGGTCAGTTCAAAATTCTGGGGATCATTATGAGCATCCTTGATCCCTTCATCGATCACTGCATGAAAAGACGGAATAAGCCAACCTTCTTTGCGGCAGCTTGCCGTGAGATACAGGAGAGCCAGCCGTTCATATTGCTTGTTTGTAAGACCTGGGTTGATAGCTATCACATCATTGTAAGGTCTTTTTCTTCTTGAGCTGCGCCGGGGCATGATGTTTTCGATATGTATAAAATTGCCCACGCAAGTATCACCAACATCCGGGTTCTGGATGCTTTTTTCAAATTTTGTCCCATAAACGGGTTTTTCAAAATCATTGCAAGTGATGGATTGTCCAGGGCGGTTAATAAATGCATGTGCCCATTTGAAATCCTTCTGTCGCCAGATCTGGTTGTGATACCATTTCATGCTGTTGACGATACCGGTAAATTTCTTATAAGGCGGGTTCATCAGGTTGCTGGCGTCGTGTATGATAAAATACCCGGCCATTATCCCGCTTTTTGTTTGACTGAGGGGTCGGCTGATATTGCCACCGATGTCCATTGAATCGATATCGTGTTTGGCTATGTATTGCCGGAGCTGGTCCCTGGTGATCACCGGGAGCCGTTCGAGCATCAGGCTATCAATGAATTTCGGCAGTGATTTAAGCGTATCTCCCAATCTGCCTTCAAAAAATACGTGGCGCAATAGAAACCTCGCCTGGGAAGGGGCTGAACCGGTGAACCGCATGGTTGCCATATCAAATCGGGGAGCCAGGGCTGAATGGGGGCGCTCGATTGGCGGGGGAGCAATTTCAACAGAACCTGTTTCCTCGCTGGGAAAAGAGAACACAAACAAAACCGTAATGGCAATTATTTCCCTGGCGGGGATCATCACACGCATCTTACCTGATTTATAAATTAAATTTAATAGCATAGTACGAGCCGTCAAAGCAAAGAAGGAATGATGATCAATGAATAATTACGATACCTTCCTATTTTTGACAAACACCATACCCGCCAGGCACAGCCCCCTCGGATTCCACCTGACATTCGTAAAAAAGGGCAATCTGACAATTTTTCACGTTTCCCCCTAACGGCACAATGATTGACAATAGTTTATAGCCTTCGCAAAGAAGGCGTTAAAAAGGAGATTTAAATATGGGAAAAATAATTGGAATTGACCTTGGTACCACCAATAGCTGTGTTGCAGTAATGGAAGGAAACGAGCCTGTTGTAATTGCCAATGATGAGGGCCGTCGCACGACCCCCTCTGTGGTTGCGTTTCTTAAGAATGGCGAACGTAAAGTGGGTGATCCTGCTAAAAGACAGGCTATCACCAACCCGCAAAACACGATCACTTCGGTGAAGCGTTTTATGGGTCGCCGCTATGATGAGGTGACCGAGGAGATCAGCCACTGGAGCTATAAGGTGGTAAAGGGTGACAATAATACGGTCAGGATTGACATAGATGGCAGGCTGTATACACCCCAGGAAATTTCAGCCATGGTACTTCAGAAAATGAAGAAAACGGCTGAGGATTATTTGGGACAGGAAGTGACCGAAGCGGTCATTACAGTCCCCGCCTATTTTAACGATTCTCAACGCCAGGCGACCAAGGAAGCAGGTGAAATTGCCGGCTTGACAGTTCGCCGAATCGTAAACGAACCGACTGCCGCAGCGTTGGCCTATGGCCTCGATAAAGGCAAACATGATCATAAGATCGCTGTGTTTGACCTGGGTGGCGGTACTTTCGATATTTCTGTACTCGAATTGGGAGATGGCGTATTTGAAGTAAAGTCTACCAACGGTGATACTCACCTCGGTGGAGATGACTTCGATAAAGTGATCATGGACTGGCTGGCCGATGAATTCAAGAAAGATGAAGCTATTGACCTGCGGAAAGACCCCATGGCCTTGCAGCGCCTGAAAGAGTCCTCTGAAAAAGCCAAGATCGAGTTGAGCTCATCTACCGAAACGGAGATCAACCTTCCCTATATCACAGCCGTTGACGGTGTACCTAAACACCTGGTGAAGAAACTGACCCGCGCCAAATTTGAGCAGTTGGCCGATAGTTTATTCAGCCGCTGTCTTAAGCCTTGCGAACAGGCTTTAAAAGACGCCGGTTTATCTGCAGCTCAAATACAGGAAGTGATACTGGTAGGAGGTAGCACCCGTATACCAAAAGTGCAGGAACTGGTCGAAAAATTCTTTGGTAAAAAACCACACAAAGGGGTAAACCCTGATGAGGTTGTAGCCGTCGGCGCAGCCATACAGGGTGCGGTATTGACTGGTGAAGTAAAAGATGTATTGTTGCTCGACGTCACACCACTTTCACTTGGTATCGAAACAATGGGTGGAGTAATGACACCGCTCATTCCCTCCAACACAACTATACCGACCAAGAAATCCGAAATATTCTCAACAGCCAGCGACAACCAGCCGGGTGTACAGATCCATGTATTGCAGGGCGAGCGCAGCATGAGTAAAGACAATAAGAGCCTTGGTATATTCAACCTTGACGGAATACCACCTGCACCAAGAGGCGTTCCGCAGATCGAGGTGATCTTTGATATCGATGCAAATGGTATCCTGCACGTAACGGCAAAGGATAAAGGAACAGGCAAGGAGCAAAAGATCCATATCGAAGCCGGTTCTGGCTTAAGCAAGGATGAAGTTGAAAAGATGAAAGCAGAAGCAAAGGCGAATGAAACTGCTGATAAGGCCGAACGGGAAAAAGTAGATAAGCTAAACCAGGCAGACAGCCTTGTATTTCAAACCGAAAAACAATTGAAGGAATACGGCGAAAAGATACCGGCTGATAAAAAATCAGTTATCGAGACTGCAGCTAATAAATTAAAAGAAGCTCATAAGTCACAGGACATAGCCGGTATAGATTCAGCCATGGCTGAACTAAATGCGGCATGGACTGCGGCCAGCCAGGACATCTACAATACCCAACAGGCTTCGGGCGGCGCCCAGCAGCAGCCCGGTAGCGGTGGCAGCCAGCAGAATGGCGGACAACAGGGTGGACAAACATCCGGAACCGGAGCAGAAGATGTGACGGATGTACCGTATGAAGAAGTAAAATAGGACAGTGATTTCTAAGATTGATAAGATGTTAAGATAATGAAGCCCCTGCAAAATTGCGGGGGTTTATTCATATCAAATGGGACAAACTCCTTAACAGGACAATAGGACTTTGCAATGCTATTTGCAAAACTCCTTTATAGCTTTTTCGGCATCGCGGTCACCGTATTTCTGTGCATAATAAAGATCCAGGCAAAAATCCGTTTGACCGAGCGCCCGTTTTGCCGATGCACGCCTCATGTATCCAAAGTCGTATCTGGGATTGATCTGTATAGCCATTGACGCATCTTCCAATGCTTTCTGGTATTGGCCGAGGTCATAATACAAGAATGACCGGTAACCGAGTGCTCTATAAAAGTCCGGTTTGATGGCAAGCGACTGATTAAAATCTTTTTCCGCCTCCTTGTATTTTTTTAATATCCGGTAGCAAAGACCGCGATCGATGTATGGAACATGATTTTTCGGGTTTAACTCAACCCGCTTCGTGGAATACTCAATCGATTTTTGATAGTTTCCCTGGTCATAATATAACAGGCTTAGATTGTCCCACAGCAAATCCTTGTTCGGGTTTGGTAGTGCCAGCGCCTGTAGATAATCTTTTTCCGCGTTGGCATAATCTTTTTGTTGGTAATAACAATACCCTCTGTTGAGAAAGTTCGCGGATGTCAATATTCCAGCTGCGATCAATCTTGAATAACCTTTCAGCGCCCGGCGGTACATTTTATTAAACGCAAGGACCTGGGCAGTAAAATCCAGTTGCGTGATACTATCCGCTTCGCAAATCGAATCCGGAAGCATGAATGCTTTATTGTATCCCATGGCTAATGCCCTCTTTCCTTCGATACAGGCAGAATCCACCTTGAAAAGAAAGCAATAAACTCTTGCCCTTAACGAAATGGCCTGGGGGTAGTTTTTATCCATAGCCACAGCCTTATTGACTGCCTCCAAAGACCCTTCAAAGTTTTCTTTTGCCATCAGAAGTATCGAGAGGTTATTATACAGTTCAGCTGTTTCAAATTTTTTATCAATCGCATAACGATAATCCATTTCTGCATTTTCACTATTTCCAAGTTGCTGGTTTACGATGCCTTTCCAGTAATAATATTTGCCTTCCGGTCGAATGCCGATTGCCTGTTCGAAAACACGCCGGGCAGTATCCAGCTCGCCAAGCATGTTACATAGCATGCCTTTTTCAAAAAAGAGTTCTGCATTGGTTGGATCAAGGCTCAGTGCCTTTCTCATGGCCGTCCTGGCATCTTCGGGCTTATTGGTTCCCAGGCTTGCCTTTGAATACCGTGTCCAGAATTCAGGACGGGATTCATCAGTTAGTTGTTTTTCCTTCAGTTTTTCCAGGGCCATAGAAGCGTTGCCGGAATTATGGGTTTCCAGTAGTGAGTCAATGGCATGATAGGAGGCAGTTTGGCCAAAAGAGAGTATGCTGGAACAGACAGATAGTGCAGAGATAAGGTTCTTTAATTTCATTTGTGTGGAGTTGTGGAAGTGGCGAGTCGTCCGGTATAAATTTATATACTTCGGGCAGGATTTCAAGTAATTTGAGGCATGAAAAAAATTGTGTTTCCCGGAATTTTATTTTTTGCTCTGGCGGTTCATGCAGGTGCCGGCAACTTCGTTGTAAAAAATGGCCAGGTTGAAACCCCGGACACGCTGAACATATTGATCAGCGCAGCCAACCATGTTTACTATTACACCAGTCCGATGGCCGAAGATGCTTCCAATTTCAAAGCGATTGGTGCAAATAATATTCATGCTATACTACTTTTC
>DASSFT010000616.1:0-4914 GCA_035694045.1 Chitinophagaceae bacterium | reverse complement strand
CTGGCATTTTGCGGCTTCTATGTAAGCAAAGCAGATGGAACATTGAAAAACAAAACCTCGCAGGTAATCCTTGTCAGGGACGGCAACCGGACAGTGATCACCATGTACAATGATTTTAAAGGCGACTTCAAAGATTTTGCCATGGTAGTGCCGGTGCCTGTGGTGTTAAGCAAAAGCGATATCAAAGTGGTAGACCAGCAGATCTTTAACACGCTGAATGAATATAGTAAGCCGAGACTGGTTGAATACTATGATCAGAATCCTTGCATGGAGTATGAAGATAAAGTAGAAAGATCTCTTAGGGGAAAAGCTTCCGGTGTTGTTGTACAGGGATTTGCGAGCAAAGCCGCTGATAACATGGCAGTAAAAATCGAAGCCCAGTATATCGTTGGCGAATATGATATCCTGATCTTAAGCGCAAAGGAAAGTTCCGGGTTAAAGACCTGGCTGGATGAAAACGGTTACAAAATACCAGCAGGAGCTGAGGAAGTTCTCGAACCCTATATCAAAAGCAATCTCAAATTTTTTGTGGTAAAAGTAAATGAGCAGGAAAAGAAAAAACTGCCTGGCAATTTTCTCCGGCCAATACAAATAAGATTTTCTTCGTCAAAATTCATGTTGCCGATACGACTGGGTATGGCCAATGCCGATGGCGACCAGGATATGCTTGTTTATGCATTTACCAAGAAGGGAAGGATTGAAAGTACCAATTACCGGCAGATCTCATTACCTACCGCGAAAAATATCCCGCTCTTCGTTCAAAATAATTTCGGAAACTTTTACGCAAACGTCTTCCAGCATCAATGGGACCGGGAAGGAAAAGCAATCACCATGCTCGAATACGCCTGGGATGTGAGTCCAAAAAACTATGTAAAATGTGATCCCTGCGTTGCCACGGCTCCTTCCACGCAGGACCTAGTACAGGCCGGGGTGTGGTGGATCAACCGCGACTGGACCGACTATAGTGATGTAGGTAATGAAGACGAAGACTATTCCAGTAATGTTTACTTCACGAGACTGCATGTGCGATATAACCGGAACAGTTTTCCGCAAGACCTGATGTTCCAGGTTACTCCGAATACTGAAAACTTCCAGGCAAGATATATCATTACGCATCCTGCCACCGGCGATTTTACCTGTGACGCCGGTAAGAAATACCTGAAGAACCTGAAACAGCGCCGCACGGATGAAATGGAAATGCTTACTTATCTAACGGGTAAAAGCTATAGCGATTGGGATGTGGTGACGAATGAAGAAGAAAAATTAGTTCCCACCGAAGCGGCTTATGCCACCGTTTCAAAAGATATAAAAAACAAACCCGGCAGGGATAATGTTTTATTGTTCGCCACGATCGGGGTGGTAGGGCTGGTTTCCCTGGCTGGCTTAAGAAGGTATAGTTAAGGATCATGAGGCGTATGTAAAAGCGAACCCCGGCCTAATGGTCGGGGTTATTTGCCTTAAAATTCTTTATTGCCTTGGAGGACCGCCGCGACGTAAAGTCGGCTCGATAGCGTCCTTCCAGATCTTAAAATTATCGTTACCCAATACTGCCTGCAATTCTTTATCTCTTGCATCCATCAGGGGCTGTGTTTTTTCCTGCATCTGCTGGCGCATGGTTGAGCGATCGCCGCCACTTGCCATCAATTCTTCTCTTACCTTATCAGTGCCGCGGTAATAGTTAGCAAATACCGAATCCACCTGTGTAAGTTTTGCTTTGTCCAATTTGAAAGCGCTATCCATTTTCTCGTGAATGGTCTGTACTCTTTCTTCCACGGTACGGCGCGGAAAATTACCACCGCCGCCCTGGGCATTCGCTGCGATTGCACCTGCCAGCAATGCGAACGCTACTAATAAAAAACTTTTTTTCATTTGCTGAATTTTATTGATGTAATTAAAGGGTTTGACTACTTATTTTCCATCTTTACGATCCTGGTCCCTGTGAGGTTTTCCCTGCTTCCTGATCATTCGCTGAATAACAGAATCATATTTGGGCAATTGGGCTGGTGTGCATAAACTTCTTATGCGTTTGAAATGAGCATACATGCGGAGATCCATTTCTTTTTGTTTGCGGGCAATGGCATCAGCAACAACATTAACAGACGAATCATTTGTATTTTCACTGCTGATCATCCGGAACAGGCTATCTTTTGTCTTGCGCATGTCTTCAAACATCGGCTTTATCGCTTTCATCTGCTCATCTCTCATCTGTTTGTATTGCGACATTTGCTCTTCATTAAACCCGACTTCGTTTTGCAGTGGAACTTCTATACCACGGCTCCGGTCACGACCTTCAGGTGGCCTGGCGGGTTTTTTGTACCAAAGAAAATATGCCAGCACGGCAATATTGGTAAGCAACAAAACCGCAATAATAAAAATCAGTGACCTGTTCTTTGATGTGCTCATCAGGGTTCTAAGTTTTCGTAATCGTAGGTGTTGACAGCGGCAAAAATATTCTCATCTTCCTGGGGTTGGTAGGTTTCTGAAACAAGAGCAGGGGAGGTCGAGGTTTCCTTCTGAATAAGGATAAAAACATTGAGGACAAGGATCACAAAAAGACCTGCGATAGCTACTGCGGGACGGGCTAAGAAGGCCCCCGTAGTTTCCCAAAAGCTTTTTTCATCCCGCTTAAGCCGGGCATTTACACGTGTAAAAAAGAAGGATTGTGGCTCAGCCCGTTGGATATTATCCAGGCTGCCCAGCGTTTCCTCCACCTTTTTGTTTATGTCTACAGGCTTTTTCATGACCTTAAATTTAGACGTTTAGAACAAATAAAACTTGTGCTACCGTTTGTTTTTATAATAGTCTTCCAATTTCTTTTTAAGATTATTTTTAGCCCTGTGCATCAGAGATTCGACCGAAGAAACTGTCGTTTTCATCACTTCGCTCACTTCCTGGTAACTAAGGCCTTCTACCTTGTTCAGGGTGAAAGCAACCCGCTGGCTTTCGGGTAATTCCCCGATGGCTTTGAACAATACAGCTGCATCCTCTTTCTTGTCAAGTACCACCCCCGGGTGATGAAAATCAGGGGGATTTACGATAACCTCGTCCTGCTCACCAATAAGGCTTCTCACGAAGGCAAAGCGTTTTTTCCTTTTCTTCCGCCTCTCATGATCCAGGGATTTGGTCACAGTTATACGGTAAAGCCAGGTGGAGAACTTGGATTCGCCCTTAAAAGAGCTGATAGACTGGTATACCTGCACAAAGACTTCCTGGGCGATATCCTCCGCGTCCTCAGCGTTCTGCACAATGCCCAGCGCCGTGTTGTAGACCATGTTTTGCCAGGTCTCAACAATCGTCTTGAAAGCGGCATCATCCCCCTTCTTCAGTTGTTCAACTAATATCCTTTCATCCAAGCCTGATGGTTTTTGGGAAGGACGATATTACCAAATTTTCTTGGGTTTACCCGGTTAAGTGGCCTCTCTATCTGAAAAACCATTCTGGCCACATGGCTTTCTTTCTCTGCGGCCCTCTGCGTCTTCTCCGTGGTCCTCTGTGGGCAAATCAAGCTTCCTATTACCGGCCACGGTTAGAAATTCGGCCCCCTGTCTCTTCTCTGAAAATTGCTGGGATTGGCTTTGCCGAAATTTTTCAGGCTGTAGGTAAATGTTAACATAAAATATTGCTGCAATACCTTGGATTGCGAATCTTCGATATATGTGGGATTAACGGTCCGGCTTATACTCTGGTTTTGTTTTAAGAGATCAAACACCGATAATTTGAGTTCGCCGGATTTATTTTTCAGGAATTTTTTACCAATTGCGGCGTTCCACAGCCAGAAACTTTGATTCAAGCCTTCGGAATACCCGCTTTTCGTCTGGTTATTTAAATCATTCTGAAAGAACCAACCGGTTTTTGACAGCAAATTGAATTGTATTCCCGCATACTGGTCAACATATTTTGAAGACTGGTTCGGACTTTTTGCATTGCTGAAATTGGCCCCGTATGAAAGATTAAAATCTACGTACTCGCTGATATTGCTGGCAATCACAATGCCGGCATTATAAGTATAATTATCCGTCATGCTCCTTACGTCATTGTAGAGGGCAGGAAGTGTAGTATAAGAAAACCCTGTAGTCAGGTTGACGCTTGACTTGAGGAACTTCACTGGCTGGCTAAAAGTGAAAAACGAACGGAAACTCTTGTAACCATTAAGGTTTACCGGCTTTGTAAGCTGCGAACCTTTATATAATATATTACCCTGCTCGATCGTCGAGTCGGCGAGCATGGCTACGTAGGTGGCATTGGAAATATAATTCTGCTGTGCCTGCAGGAATATATTGGCGAAAAAGCTTTGTCCCAGCTTGGTATTGGTAAATGTATAACGTCCCGATAAGAAATGATTATAGGATTGTTTCAGGTTCGGGTTACCCATACTCAGGCTCAGGATATTGTTGCTGTTCACCACATCCTGTAATTGGGAGACACTGGGGAAGTTTGTGCCTGCCCGGTAAAACAGGTTGATGCTACTGCGCGCACTTATCTTCTTTCTCCACATCAGGTTTGGCAATATAGTGCTGAACGTCTGATCCACCTGGTAAGCGCTTGGATAAATACGATCGCTTTTCAAATTTGAATACTGGTAGTTAACGCCTGCCGAAAATTGATTATCGCGGCTATTTCCCAGGCGATAAGTTACGCCCCCGTTCTGGGTCATCGTAGTATTATCAAACTTGTTGGAATTCTGGGGAACGAATTCGGTGAACTTATTTCCCACATCATCAAAATTAAAAGTCTGTTGATCCGCACTGTTCCTCGAATAAGAAGGCTGGTAGCTTATCTGCAACTGGGCTTTTTGACCCAATGGTTCAGTATAAGAAACATTGCCCGAAAGCGTGTAACCATTCGTAGGATTATTGATATACTGGTGCTGCAACGAGTCTATCGTTAGCAGCCCATTCTCAAACGTTCTATTAT
>DASSFT010000615.1:0-3528 GCA_035694045.1 Chitinophagaceae bacterium | reverse complement strand
AGGCTGGAAAGCAGGGGAGGCGACAGTTTCGGAGTGATTAATCGCTACCCGGTTTCCTACCCTTTATCAGAACAGAATAATAGTGACTGGTCGCAACATACGGTTAACAAATTTTTGTTGTCTGATTCCAGGCAAATGCCGGCAATCCCTGCCGTATTTGATGAGGGATTTTTGTTTCCGGCCCTGGAAAAGAATGACGTGACTGGTTTTTCTCCTGTATTGCTAAGCTATCACAAGGCGGCAGAAAACAAACCATTGCAATTATCTGCTCAATGGCTGAACAATCCTTCTTCACTCATCGAGACCAGGAACGACAGACTGGTACTTCCTGCCAGGTCATCGGGCTTCAGTTGGTTGTTTTCGATCCGGAACACATTCAATTGGGAGTTCGGTTCTAAAACCATGGATGCCGGGCGCTGGCAGTGGATCTTATTTGGAAGCCTATTCTTCTTTTTTGCAATAGTCTTTATCGTTTCCCTGTTAACACCTGCGGAAAAATTAAGCTGGGCCTGGCAACTACTTTCCTGTATTACAATAGTACTATTGACGACAAGATTGTTTTTGTATTGGCGGTATAAAAGCTTTCCACCTTATGAAGGAATGGACCTCCCTTCCCAGCAACAGTTGAATAGTTTCTGGAACTTCGGGATCATCATTTTTGCTGCCATCGCACTGGCTTTTATTTTTGGTTTCAGCCTGGTAAGGAGGAGCTTGTTATTTATCCGCAACAGGTCATCGTCATTTCAAAGACGTGGCAATGCAGCTACAACCTCGTACGAAAGCATCGTCGAGTCGCTGAACAACTCTTCAATGGTAAAACGGTTTGGTGCTAAGATGGTTTTTTTCGCCAGTTGGTTCGGATTGCTGGCTGTCGCGGCCGGATTGGCCTATGTCAATCATTTTGACCCGGGTGCCTGCCGTCACCTGGCTATTGGCTTGATAATAGTCTATTTCATTTTTGTTTTCATTTCTTATAAAAATTCTCCTCTCGTAACATCGGCTGCCAACAGCTGGTGGAGCCTGGACACGGAAAAGAAGCTCGACCTGGTAATAAGCAACCCGGTGAAAGTGTTGTTGTCAATAAGCCTGTTGGCCGTATTTGTATTTATTGATATCGGTTTTGCGATCGTATTTCTAAATTTCCTTTTATTCAATGAAGCATTTTTGTGTATCAATTATGCGATAGCAGGTCTCTCGGCAGGAAGCAGGCGAAATGCAGCTTCATTGGGAGTATTGGGTTTTATATACCTGGCAGCTTTTGTGTTGAACTTATTGTATGCACCGTATATTTTTAAATACCTGTTGGGCTTGCCTCAGTCAATTTATGTCGCTGGATATATTCTATTCTCTGTTATCATTGCCTATAATCTTGCCCGGCTTTTCACTCGTTTTTCATTGAAGAGAAAAGTTTGGTCAGGTGTCGTTACCTCGGTTCTTTTTTTTCTTACAGCTTTCTTCTTTTTTCCCAAACAGAAGATCCTGGATAAGGCGGCCATGACGAAATACAGGATCGATGTATTGACCATGCCGGTGGATGAGGCCATCAAAGGTGCATATAGTGACGGCAAAACTTACGAACCCGTAATACGCGCAGCGCAGAATCAATGGTTCATCAATACGCTGATCTATGAAGGGAACAATCCCGCGGTACAGGGAACAGGATTTCATTTGGTTCCACATGCTCCGCAAAATAAAGGAGCCAAGTACAATGCCCAGGCAACGGATCTTGTAGCAAGTCGTTTCTTCCTGGCAGAACACGGCAAATGGTCGGTGCTGCTGTTTGTCCTCCTACTCCTCCTGCCGGTGAGCATGCTCGGTTCTTTTTATAAATTGTACCCGGATTTCATCAACAGGACAAATACAAGCTACCCAACTATCACCGCTGGGTTCTCTATCCTGAATTATTTCCTGATCTCGGCGCTATTGGTCATCCTTGCTGCTACCGGGCGATATATATTCTTTGGACAGGATATGCCGTTTGGAAGTATTTTGAGCAAGCAGTCCATTTTATTCCCTTCCATTCTCATAGCCGTGACCATCCTCCTATTCAATAACGCACCACTGGAATATTATGCAAACCGGAAGAAGTTTATACCCGGCGCTATCGTGTTTGGTATATTGGCAGCCCTGCTGTTCTTTGTAAAACCTTCGTTTAATAAGAATAAAGAGTTCAATGCAGGTGAACTAGCCGGGGAGATGGATACCTATATTCAACTGAGGTTGCAGCCAATCTTTGATCATTTCGATACTTCGAAAAGAACAGGAAGATATCCGCTGACAAAAAAAGACCAGCTGTTTACAGATTCTCTCCGCAAGCTTGTCAATTCCGGTGTTTTTGATGAAGACAACCGGTTTTTCAAGAGACAGGTAGAAGAGTATACAAGATCTGGTTTTTCGCAACACCTGGATCAAACCCATATGTTGTATCTCGATCTTTATTCTGGTCGGCCACAACTGGCGGTCAATGATAATTACTTCAGGGTCGAACCGCCACCTCATCTCCAGCAATCCTGGAAAGGCAATGTATTTGGAGACACCTGCATTTATAACATCACCCTGTGGAATAATAAGAACAGGTCATTGATCAGGAAAAGATTGACCGGGTTTACCAACGAACCAAACATCAGGCTGACGAGTGAGCTGTCGCTTGTATTTGCTTCAGCTGGGCCGGATAATATTTACAAGGATCTTTACCTTGTCAATAATGGACGTTCTCTCATAACTATCAGTGATTACCTGGACCCCTTTGCCGTCAGGCCCGGCGATAGTGTGAAGCTTTGCAATCCTTCAAAGATCCTGGTGACCGATTCAACGCATGAAATAATCCTGATAACGGAGCCTGATGCATTCATGAAAAACTATTATGTGAACGGCAGCCGGTTCTATGTATATCCTCTTTCCAGCCGGTTTATCTGGGCAAGAAATTTTGCCGAAAGCATTGCTTCGGGGTATACCTCCAACGATCAAATGCGAACCAACGCCGCTGTGTCATTGGATTTTGAATTAATGGATTCACTGTCACAGAAAATACAGGGGATGATGAACCGCGACACGGCCTATAAAAAGGGAGCTGAGTACGGGATCTGTGTCGCCGATGGCAACGGACGCCTGGTAGCAATGGCTGACTTTATCAAAGGGCTCAATCGTCCCGACCCCAATGATAAAGCTGGATACAATAAAACCATCATGGGAGAGAATGGTTATGTTTCGCAGTCGTTGTTGCGTAAACAGATCGGGAATATCAACCTGCTTCGTATGAACCCGGGTCCGGGATCTACATTTAAACCCATAGTTTTTTCCGCCATTGCTTCTCAACTGGATCTTGACTGGGATAATTTTTCGTCTGAAGGATTTTCCATACCTCAGCATTATTATGGAGGAGAAAAAGTGGCAGAATATGATTTTGAAAAAAATAACGGCCGTGTTGCCAACGTGGCCGACTATTTAAAATATTCTGATAATTATTATCATTCTAATATCTTATTGTTGGGATCCTACCCGAAGCAGGAACTCAATGGCCTGTTGATG
>DASSFT010000614.1:0-3759 GCA_035694045.1 Chitinophagaceae bacterium | reverse complement strand
GTCGTGAGTCGTGAGTCGTGAGTCGTGAGTCGTGAGTCGTGAGTCGTGAGTCGTGAGTCGTGAGAGTAGGCGGAGTTGCAAGCTACCCATTGTCCCGGTAGGGACAAAATATCGGTAGAAAAAATATAACGAATATTCAGGCGCTCCGTAGGTGCGCAACATTATTTATAAAGCAGTTGTATGAAACAATTTTTAGATGAAAATTTTTTGCTGAAGACAAAAACGGCGCAGCGCCTTTATCATGATTTTGCCAAAGGCATGCCTGTGGTCGATTATCATTGTCACCTGCCGCCACAGCAGATAGCAGATGATACCCAATTTACCAACCTTACGCAGGTCTGGTTGTATGGTGATCACTATAAATGGAGAGCCATGCGAACAAATGGTGTAGATGAAAGCTATTGCACAGGCGATAAACCCGATTGGGAGAAATTCCAGAAATGGGCGGAAACTGTGCCTTATACACTGAGAAACCCATTGTATCACTGGACACACCTGGAACTGCAACGTTATTTTGATATACATAATATCTTAAATGCAGATACAGCGAAAAAAATCTATGATGATTGCACCGCCAAATTGCAGACAAAAGAATTTTCGGTCCGTAACCTGTTGCGGAAAATGAATGTAAAATTGGTTTGTACCACGGATGACCCCGTTGACAACCTGGAATATCACCAGAAAATAAAAGAAGATGGGTTCGAAATACCGATCTTACCTGCATTCCGCCCCGATCACGCTATGAACGTCAGTGATCCTGTAAAGTTCCTGGCCTATGTAAAAAAGCTGGAAGCAACAACCAATATAGCCATTTCGTCTTTTGATGATTTCCTGTATGCATTACAAAACCGTCATGATTTCTTTGCTTCGATGGGATGTAGTGTTTCCGATCACGGCCTGGAGGAAATATATGCTGATGATTTTACCGGTTCGGAGATAGATGCGATATTCAATAAAGTTCATGGAGGAAAAATTTTAAGCGAAGCTGAGCAAAGAAAGTTCCGGTCCGCTATGCTGATCCATTTCGCCGAATGGGACTGGGAGAAAGGCTGGGTACAGCAATTCCACCTGGGCGCTTTACGCAATAATAACTCCCGGATGCTGCAGACCCTTGGCGTCGACACGGGATGGGATTCAATTGGTGATTTTTCACAGGCAAGAGCATTGGCGAAATTCCTGGATAAGCTGGATGCCAATAACAAACTGGCCAAAACAATATTTTACAACCTCAATCCTGCCGACAACGAACTGATGGCAACGATGACCGGGAACTTCAACGATGGATCGGCGGCTGGTAAAATACAATGGGGCTCCGCCTGGTGGTTTCTCGATCAGAAAGATGGAATGACCCGGCAGATTAATGCATTATCCAATATGGGACTGTTGAGCCGGTTTATCGGTATGTTGACCGATTCGCGAAGTTTTCTTTCTTACCCGAGGCATGAATATTTCAGGAGGATACTTTGTGATCTTTTCGGAGATGAAATTGAGAACGGTGAGTTACCCAATGATATCAACTGGATTGGCAAAGTTGTGCAGGATATTTGCTTCAACAATGCAAAAAACTATTTCAACTGGCAATTGGATCCCAAACCTGCTGTGATAAAGACAGCGAAGGTCTGATCATCCCGGAAACGATGCCGGTAATAAACTGCCTGTATTTGCATCGCATGATGTACCTTTCAATCTTTCAATAACCAAAATATATCAGGAGAACATGTCTAAGAAAGTTGTAACGCTGGGAGAAATTATGTTGCGTTTGTCAACTCCCGATTTCAAACGTTTTGTACAGGCTGAAACATTCGATGTTACCTATGGCGGTGGCGAAGCCAATGTGGCTGCCGCATTGTGCAATTACGGGCTGAACGGCACATTTGTGACCAAAGTTCCGAATAATGCCATCGGCCAGTCGGCCATCAATCACCTGCGTCGCTATGGAGTAGATACACAATATATAGCCAGGGGTGGCGACAGGCTAGGTATTTATTTTTTGGAAACCGGCGCTTCTATGCGGGCATCGCAGGTGATCTATGATCGTGCAGGTGCTGCCATCGCCGATGTAAATATCTCGGAATTTGATTTCGACAAGATACTGGATGGTGCTGACTGGTTTCATACAACAGGGATCACACCCGCATTAAGTGATAAAGCAGCTGCATTGGCTGAAGCGGCGCTGAAGGCGGCAAAATCAAAGGGCATTACAACAAGTATCGATCTCAACTATCGTAAAAAACTTTGGACAAAAGAAAAAGCCCGGGAAGTGATGACCAAGCTTTGCCAGTACGTAGATGTTTGTATCGGCAACGAGGAAGATGCGGACACAACGCTGGGCTTTAAAGCCAAAGATACCGATGTCACAAAAGGTGAATTGAACCTCGAAGGATTCAAGGATGTATTCAGGCAAATGAAAGACAAGTTTGGATTTAAATACATTGCTTCCTCCTTGCGCGAAAGCCATAGTGCCAGCGACAATGGCTGGAGTGCACTGTTGTATGATGGCAAAGAATTTTATCATACCAGGAAATATGAAGTGCGGATTGTTGACCGCGTAGGTAGCGGGGATAGCTTTGCCAGCGGACTGATTTACGGACTGGTAACAGGCATGCCCATGAAAGATGCAGCTGAGTTTGGTGTAGCAGCCTCCGCATTGAAGCATACTATTCCAGGTGACCTCAATCATGCGACATTAAGCGAGGTGAAAGATTTGATGAAGGGGGATGCGAGTGGACGCGTACAGAGATAGAGTCCCCTGTCCCCTAAAGGGGAACTTAGATCTGCCAGGCTTTACTTATCTGATAGCTCTTTAAAGCAGTTGGTTGATGATTGTGTGACGGCGGCATTAACACGGATGATCGTTCCTTGCGCCTGCCCCGACGAGGAGCGAAGCGACGGAACTCGGGGTCGCACTCCCGATAACTATCGGGATCGGCTTCCTGTTCGCTTATCAACTATAAGAATTTCGTTGCGGATTTGTTTCGCCTGAGTTGGAATTTCGTGGAAAATTAAATTATGATCATAGATACAATCGATAACGCATCAAAATATTTCGCTGTCCATCCGCTATTTTCCAAAGCATTTGAATATATTCAGCAAACGGACCTGGATACGATTGAAATGGGGCGTTATGAAATCGATGGGGACAAGCTGAAAGCCATTTTTTCCAATAAAAAAGGAATGACAGCCTCGGAATCCATCTCAAAGTTTGAATGTCATAATAAGCATATCGATATCCAGCTTTGCATCAACGGAGTTGAACAGATCGGTTGGAAACCCCGTGAAAAATGCAAGACGGAAAACGGTGCGTATAATGCGGAAAAAGATGTACAGCTCTACAGCGACCAACCAGATATGTTCTTTACACTGACCAATGGACAGTTTGCGATCCTGTTTCCCGAAGATGTGCATGCACCAATGATCGGGGATAATGAGATTAGGAAGCTGGTGATAAAGGTGAAGATTTGAGGAAGGATGCTAGATGCTGGATACTGGATGCTCCTCAGTCCGTAGGGTCTAAGTATCGGTAGCGGCAGTCATGTGTGGATTCGGAAGAGAACAAAATGATAACGGGCAAAGCCCAATAATGGAATTAAACATGGCAACAAAACAAGTAGTAACAGATGTAATCGTGAAGCAGGGAATTCTTCCCTTATATTACAATGCTGACGAAACGGTGAGCGTGGAAATATTGAGATCTATCTACAAAGCCGGTATCAAAGCTGTTGAATATACAAATCGCGGAGAAGCGGCATTAATGAATTT
>DASSFT010000613.1:0-3071 GCA_035694045.1 Chitinophagaceae bacterium | reverse complement strand
GACATATTGTAGCCGCGGAGTTATATTATGGCTGTACAGTATCAAGGACGCTTTTTTTCATTAGCCTCTTTCATCTTCTTTTTCCACTGTTCATTAAATGATTTTTTGGGAAAATCGAGCTCGCCCCGGTGAGCGGTCCATGATTTGGCAACTTTATTGATGAACCAGGATTTTGTATTTCCATTTACCATGTCCATCCAGGAACGGCGAAGCATGGCCTGCTTCCACATTTTCCATACAATTCTTTCGCTGAAATCATTGGTGCGTTTCTCGACAGCTTCATGCCTGTTTTCGAGAAGTAGCTCATGCAGGTTGATCTTTACGGCACATACTTCGGTACAATTACCACAAAGCGAGGACGCATAGCTCAGGTGTTTCCATGCATGCATATCCTTCAGGTGAGGAGTGATCACCGACCCGATGGGGCCGCTATAGGCGGTAGCATAGGTGTGGCCACCAATGTTTTTATAAACAGGGCATGCATTCAGGCAGGCACCACAACGGATGCAATACAGGCTTTCCCTTGCCTTTTCATTCGCCAGGATATTAGTGCGACCATTGTCAAGCAATATCACATACATGTCCTCCGGTCCATCCGCTTCATTTTCCTGTCTCGGACCTGTCACGATTGTATTATAAACAGTTATTTTTTGTCCTGTGCCATAAGTCGCCAGCAAAGGCCAGAACAAAGCAAGATCTGTAAGAGAAGGGATCACTTTTTCTATGCCGGCGATCACGATATGTGTTTTAGGCATCGAACAGCTTAAGCGGGCATTGCCTTCATTTTCCGTAACCGCCACAGCGCCGACATCGGCTATGATAAAATTGGCGCCGGTGATGCCTATCTCTGCCTGCGCATATTTTTCGCGGAGCTTATCCCTGGCGACGAGGGTTAGCTGTTCCGGAGTGAGATTCGGATGTGTACCCAGTTTATCAGTAAATAATTTCGCTACATCCTCCTTGCTCTTGTGCATGGCAGGTGTAACGATATGATAAGGCGGTTCACCATCCAGTTGCTGGATGTATTCACCGAGGTCGGTTTCTACGCTTTCAATCTTATTCCTTTGCAAAAAATCATTGAGATGGATCTCTTCGGTCACCATACTTTTACTCTTGACGATTGTATGGCACATTTTCTCTTTACAGATCTTTAGTATGGCCTCTTTTGCCTGGTCAGCAGTTTCAGCCCAGATCACTTTAGCACCACGTTTGGTAATGGCAGCTTCAAAGGTCTCCAGTTGTTTGTCCAATGTATCAATGGCCTTCCACTTGAGGTTCTTTGCCCGTTCCCTCGCAAGATGTACATCGGCAAATTGCGATTTGCCCTGGGGCACTACGGCATCGTACTTCCCGATATTAAAATTGATCTTGCGCCGGTGCTCGATATCTGCAGCTTTAATGCTGCTTTTTGCAATAAAGGAATCCGAATAATCTGCCATGGATGAAGATGCAGTTTTGGTTACTTATTCGTCAAATTTACTTTCAATTTCGTTTTCTTTTCCCCTTCGCTTGCTGGCTATTTTGTCCAGCACCTCGTAGAACTCTTCGCCGTATTTCCTGATCAGCGCCTCCTTTAAAAAGCGATAGGCGGGCACTTTCAGTTTTTTTCCGAGTCCGCAGGCCGGTTTGCATAAATTTTCTCTAGGGACATAGTTCACATTTTCGTGGTCCCCATGTTTTCCTTTTTTGGTAACAATCGGAAACAGGTGACAGCTCACCGGTTTTTTCCAGTTAATGATCCCGGCATTATAGGCCTGCTCAAAAGCACATTTGATGATCCCGTTTTCATCGCGGCGTCCATAGACGCATATTTCGTTATCGCTTGCCAGGGTAGGTGTCACCCATCCAAATTCCTGGCTGTAAACGTAGCGGCCTTTTTTTTCTATTTCTTTAATGGCATTTGGAGTAAGATAAGGTTTGATCTTTTCATACATATTCTCAATAATCTGGAGCTCCTTATCTTCAAGTGGCGCACCCGCATCTCCCTCTTCACAGCAGCCGCCTTTGCACTTTGCGAGATCGCAAACAAACTGTTTTTCCACCACCTCATCACTGATCAACATATTATCAATTACTATCACGGATCAAATTTTGCCAAAGTTACACTTTACTCTTTTCATCCTTCTTTTTGGTCACAAAGACCTTCGATAACAGGGTCCTGCCCGAAGCGGTCAACCGGTTATGAGAAGTTAGATATTTGATCACCTTATGCTCCAGCCAGTGATGCAGGGGTACCAGCAATGCCGCCAGCGCGATCATAAACGTGAGATCTTTCAAAGAATCGCCATGGGTAAACGAGTTGATATTCTTTTTAAAAATGAGAAAGATAAATTCGAAGAACATGATAAATGCAAAAAAACCGATCAGTTTGATGGTATTGGCCGAAACTTTAAACATCCCAAATACTACCAGGATGACAAACAAGGCAGATATGCCGATGGTAATTCCCATGTATTGAATATTATTTCTCCGGCGCTTTTTGTCGGCAGCTTCTTCTTCCAGTTTCTTCTGGCGATATTGTTCCGCCGAGACTTCCACCTGGGTCAGCTCTTTTTGCTTGTTCAGCGTTTCAATGCTATCCTTGTATTTGTAGTACGTAGAATTATATACTGCCGCTTCCTGAAAATTTCCCGACTTGACGTACAAAGTATCCAGATGTTTCGCAGCCGCCTGGGCACTTTCCAACTGACCGGTCCTGTCGGCAATGTCTTTAACCTTCAGGTAGAGCTCAATAGCTTTGTTGTACTCGCCCGTCTTTTGATAAAATGAACCCCGCTGTGCATAGAAACTCATTCTCGTAACCTCGTTGGGGCTTTTTTCAAAGAAATCAGCTGCCTTGTTGAAATAGAATTCTGCCGAATCGAATCTTTTAAGTTCGGAGTAAATGACAGCAAAAGCCTGGTCAATATAACTGCTGAACGGGAGTTGGCGCAAATAGGATTTTAATTCTTCTCCCTGCGATGAATTAAAGTATTCCAGCGCTTTTTGCGGCTGGTCCATGCGGAGATATTGGTTCAGCAGGCTGAGATAGGCTGGTGTTTTCAATGTCGAAAACTTTAAGGAGTCGGCCA
>DASSFT010000612.1:0-6042 GCA_035694045.1 Chitinophagaceae bacterium | reverse complement strand
AATTGAAACGAATGGATTTCCGATCAAAGCCGGTTGCCTTTTCGATCCCGTTTTGTTTGGTATACTCCAGGTTGAGGTAAAAAGTAGTTTTATCGTTGCCTCCGGAAGCAGACAACTGGTTGGAAAATGTGGTCGCCTTTTTGTTGAATAATTCACCTATCCAATCTGGCGCGGGGTAAAAACTGCCATCCGACCTGGTTGGAAATATTGTCTTAAGATCAGCCAGTATCGTGGCGTCGGTCCATGCGCCACTGGTGTTTTTATAGGTCTCATAAAGTAACTCAAGGTATTCCTGCTGGCTCAAGACATCAGGAAGTTTAGTAGCACCGGCAATATCAGTTTGATGTCTGAAGCTGAATTGGGTCTTTCCGGCCTTGCCTTTTTTGGTTGTCACTATGATCACGCCATTGCTGGATTGTGCGCCGTACAGTGCAATCGCTGATGCATCTTTCAACACTGTGATACTCTCAATATCCCCTGGATTCAATTGTGCTAAAGGATTGCTGACCGGTGCATATGCTTCGACAAAATACATATCAATCGGGTCCTGCGATACAGGAACACCATCGATCACAATCAATGGATTTCTCACCATTGAACCCCTTTCAACACCAACAGAAGTAGCAATGCCTCTTAGCAAAAAGTTGCTTGTTCCACCACCGGGTTGCCCTGTGCCTGGCGTAACTAGCAATCCCGGCACCAAGCCCTGCAATGATTTATCAAAACTCCTGTTTGGAAGGTTTTGTATTTGCTCGCCCTTCACGACCGTCACAGATCCTGTAATCGCTTGCTGCTTTTGCCTTCCATAAGCCACCACTACTTCATCTCCTTCTTTAACTGCAATCCTTGCTGCAACATAAATGGTAACACGGCTATTCACTCGTATCTCCTGCGGTTCTATGCCCACACCTGTTATTACTAATGTGGCTTTTTCATCCACATTCTTTAATTCATAATAGCCCTCAGCATTACTGCTGGTGCCATTTTGTGTTCCCTTCACCAGGATGGAGGCTTGCACAGGCTCACCGGCTTCATTCGTTATCCTTCCCTTCACCGTTATCTCTGAAGCCACTAAGGCTCGTTTTGTGCTTCCTTCGTCAGGATTCGTAATGCCTGATTTAAATTTCTGCTTTACCACTATCGTCTTGTCTATTATTTCGTAAGTAAATGGCTGGTTGGTAAAACAGGCATCAAGTACTTCAGCTATGCCGGCATCACTTACGTCAATATTTATTTTGTTGGATTGCTGTATCAACTCATCCCGGTAAATAAATGTGTAGCCGGTTTGCTTTTTAATTGCTTTAAAGATTTTTTCCAGCGATGCATTTTTTTCATGCAATGTAATTCGTTGGGAAAAAGTTTTAGCAGAGGCGGCAAGACATGTGGCTAATAAGAGGAGGGCTGTTAGTTTCATGACTAACAAGATTTTTTTTGCAGTTAAAGACATAATTTTGTCCCGTTTGGTTACTAAATAATAATTCTACCGAGTTGTTGTTTTATCCAAATTTGCCGGAAGTGTGTCACCACTTTCGGCTTTTTTTTCGACGGCTCTCTGTTAGGGACCCGCCGAGGTGATAATTAATTTTCTTCCTTCGATCCTGAATTTTATATCCGTTAGTTGTAATACCTTTTGCATCTGAGAAAAGCTCAGTGTTCGTTGTGCTTCGCCACTGATCGTCCCTGTTGGGATCGCGCCTTCATACACTACATCCACATCATACCAGCGGCTCACTTCCTTCATAAAGGTTTGGATGTCTGTTTTGTTTAACGAGAACAACCCGTTCTTCCAGGCAGTGACTTCGTCCAAATCGACTTCGCCAATTAATTTGTCATTTAATGTTTGCTGCCCCGGTTTCAATAGAACATCACCAATCTTTACTTTTCCTTTGATCAACGTTGTTCGAGTCATTTCATAAGAGTTTACATTAAACTCAGTCCCGAGATCTTCGATCACCATTCCATTTGCAATTACCTTAAAAGATGAGGGCAAATGCGCCGTTTCAAAGTATGCCTCACCGGTAATTTCAACTTGCCGGGTTTCGTTTCCCGCGAAACTCACCGGATATCTCAAGGAACTTTCACTATTCAACCATACTCTTGTTCCATCACTTAACGTCACATTGACAACTTTACTACCTCTGGGGTTCGTCAAAGTATTGTAAACCAACTCACCACTCATCTCTGGCGACGCATTCGTATAAACAATCTTTCCGTCAGCCGACTTAATGATTTTGACTTCACCTTGATTAAGTGATGATAAACTATCAACAGCTACAGTATTTCCGTTGGCCAGTGTAATAGTGGCTTTGGACTTATCCGGGGCAATTAAATCAGAAACCTGTGAAACAAATTCAGCACTGTTATCAGTATTCTTGATGCGGAGAGTAAGCACTGTTCCGATAGCGGTTGCAAGGATCAGGGAAGCTGCAATAGCAATGGGTTTGAACCTGTATGAACGTTTACGCATCGGGACTACAGTTGCTTCTTTCATCGCGATTTCAGTGTCGATTTTCTGTAAGATGCGACCAGCGATGGTGTTTTTTTCTTGTTCACTCAGCTGAGATGAGGGAGCTTGTTCCTTTTCGAAAGATTCGTAGTACTGCTCGACGAAGGCCATCTCTTCAGGAGTAGCATTGCCCTGGCGGTATTTTTTGATGAGTTCGAGTAATTCCTGGCGGTTCATTATATATATGTCCCGAAAAGCAGCCTGATGTCCTACCGCTCAAAAACATTTTTTTTCGGAAGAAACCTCACCCTGGTGTTTTAAAGCAGTTAACGCCTCAACTTCGTCCTCTCTAACCGCGTGCCGCCTTAGGTTTAGACGCTTGCGCAAAAGCTTCGTGCCGACGCCAAAGGCTCTGGCCGACGGCGTCAGCGTCGGCGCACGGTGGCGCAAGGAGAGGGTGGCCATTGGCCGAGATAATAGATCGTCTAGACTAAATTGGTGAATAAGACTATAATTGCCGGTGTGACGTGGGGCCGGAGACCCTGGAGAGCTTTAGTGAGTTGGTTCTGGACGGTCTTGGGGGATATATTCATATCAGCGGCGATTTCTTTTACCGTCATATTTTCCCGCATGCGCTTGATGAGAATTTCACGACGACGTTCGGGGAGAGTTTTGATATAAGCTTCGATAAGGGACATGAGGTCATTGGCCAGAAGACGATTATCTGTGGATTCATCTAGGTATGATTCAATGAGATCAAACTTCTCATAGAAAGAATCGTCCAACACATGTCTTTCTATATAACTCAGCACACGATACCTGATGGCGGTATGCAAATAAGCAGTAAGGTTTTGTATTTCGAGTTCAGTCCTTTTGACCCAGAGCCTGACAAAGAGCTCCTGGACAATATCCTCTGATTGCTCAGCATTCTTCAGGCGTTTATAGGCTGCATCATAAAGAGATAGCCAATAACGATTGTATAGAATCGTAAACGCAGTACGATCGTCTCCAGCCATCCGTTGCAGCAATTCTTTGTCTGTATAGTTTCCTTCGGCTTGCAAAATGAAAAAACATTTACAACACAAGATTAAGAAAAATGGGACAAGGTTCGAGGGTGGATCAGAAAGGTAATCTAAAGATAATAATTTTCAGGATGAACAGAATGTCGGTTGAAAATTGAATAGTCGGTCAGCTTGAAATTAGTTTGGAGGGAATTTAATTACTTTTTTATCCAAAAAACTTACATACTTTGTTTCGCTGATTATCAGATGGTCTACTACCGAAATATTTAATAGTTCGCCCGCCTCAATCAATCTTTCTGTTGTCTTCTTATCCGACCTTCCAGGATTAACATCACCGCTGGGATGGTTGTGAACAAATATCACCTTTGTAGCAAGTTTGTAAATAGCCATCCTGAAAATATCCGGTGGGGCTGCATCTAACCTGTTTTGCGCTCCAAGAGCAATTAATTCAATAAATAGTATTTTGTTCTTATTGTCAAGACCTACGATCCAAAAATGTTCCTGCGCCCTTCTGATCTTATTTTCCCGCAACAAAACCTGTTGCATTATCTTATAAACATCTTCGGAGTTAATTACCCTTATTTTTTGTTCTTTGCTAAGCCGTACAGTCATATTATAGGGAGTAGTGTTAATTGAAATTTTAGCTCTTTATTCAACGGCAACAATTGCATCGGAACCGTTTTTTAGCATGACCTCTTGTTGCCTTTTTGTATTTTTTTCAAGTTATGAAATATCTTCAATGACAGCTAAGTTAACAATATCCTTAATACACACTACTTTTTTAGTTAAGCCAGCTTATAACGCTAAATGATGAATGGATTTTGCAGAAATTATAACAGACAAAATGTCCAGCAATTATATAGACTGCATCATTGAGTTTTATTTGTTCCTGATCCTTCGTTTCGCTCAGGATTGTCGGGATTGGTTCTTGAGATTTAAGGATCACCACCCTTCGTATCAAGGAGCTCTGTTCGAAAACCAGGAGAAGCTTCTTCGTAGAGTGTAACCATCAGTACATCAACCTGGCCGGCTATTTTCTTCGCTAGCTTGTGTGCATACTCCCGGTTGCCTTCCATAGCTACAACGAAGCGCTGTTTGTCATTGAGCAACGTCGCCTGTAGCTCCTGAATAGGGATACGGCTCCGCGAAAAGATTTGCTGAATGCGATTGAGCATTGCATAATTAAATTCTGTCTCGATCTGGTAAATAAATTTCGCATGATCCATAAAAAGAAAAAACCCGCCATTTGAGGCGGGTAGCTTTGCTTGGACTACAACTATGAAAAAAGCTTACCCGCCATTCTTGATAACGTCAATGATGACCACCGCAATAATTATTGCACCAGCAGCAAAAATGATATCAGCAACAACAGGTTTCAATTATTTGACTTTAATTTTTTTTTTAAGAATATCTATTCAAGAGTTAAGAGCCAAATCACAAGATCCAACCAATAAAGAAAGACAGAATCAGAAATTAAAAACCTACCACGAAGAACGATTTTTCATATTTCGAATTTAAAATTTTCTAATCTATTTGGTTCTTGGATCTTGGTTCTTGAGATCTACTCGCTCTCACTTCCTCCCTCCTATCTCAATCTTCACTCCTCCCATCAGCCATCGTCCCGGAACTTGCGGTCCGAGCAAATCACCACAGCGAGCATCGGCAATATTATCCATTTCTCCAAACAGGCTGATTCTATTCTTCAACAGAAAATAGTCGATTCGTCCATTCATCATAAAGCAATCGGCATCGACTTCAGCTTCGATCGCGGTGGCTTCTTGTGGTTTCCGGTGTTTGTACACGCCATTGATACAAACTGCCAAGAATTTATTTTCATAGCGCAGTGCAAAATTGGTAAGAAATTTTGCATGCGACGAGATATAGAAGGAAGGTGTGCTGCCGTTTGTTTCACTGTCCAACCAGACAAGTCCCGCCGAACCGGTAACCACATGATGCTTGTTGAAGTGTTTTGAATAAATCAGGTCCGTTTCAAGTCCGGAAGTGTTGACTTTCGCGATATTGCTGGCAAGTGCATAGGTTCCCATCGGCGATAGATTATCCTTTCTCGGCATATTAGCGTATGGTGTGGTCACCCAGTCGATAACATTTTGCTGATCGCGGCGGAAAGCTGTAACGGATCCTTTAAATCCTTCGATGAACACATCGGCACCAGCCTCGTAGCTCCATGATCTTTCGGCTTCAAGGTTGGGGTTGCCAATACTACCGCTAGGCACAAATGCCTTGTTATAATTATTGTATCGTTCCGTAAAATCAGCCTGGCGGATCGTTTTGCCGGCGCTTCCACGCAGTTGAATGATCCCTTTGCGCCAGGACAGGTTAATTTGCGGCACCAATTCGGTTCCGGCACGTTCGTCCCAGTCGACCCGTCCCGCGGGGGAAATAAATAAATTGTTTGCGATCACCTGGTTGATCATGACAAATCCAGCAACTTGTTTAACGGTATGATTCCCGCGATCATTAGATGTGATTTCGCGATCCTGGAACTGTCCACCTGTGACAAGCGTCGTACCCGTCTTGAATTTATGCTCATAAAACGCCAGGGCCTGCCACAAT
>DASSFT010000611.1:0-3978 GCA_035694045.1 Chitinophagaceae bacterium | reverse complement strand
GTGAGGTGAGGATTCGTTTTACGCATGAGGAAATTGTGGCGGTAGCGCCCCCGCATCCCAATCTCCGGAAAAAAACGAATGAACGGCAGTGCCCGCCGGAATCTTCTTCGAACTATTAATTCCCCAATATTTATTGTTAACTGGCTAAGTAACCAGATTGTATTGAAGACTAGTAAATAGCAACACCAGTTCTCGCTCGATGAATGAGAACAATCTTCCCCATTTTTTTGATTTAGGAAAATCAAGATGAAAAAAAAGAATTGGCACGCTATTTTAATTAATAGTATTAAAAGAACTACTTTATGAAAACAATATATGAAAGAATTCGTGCCGTCAAAGATGTTTACTCAGAACATTTTCCACAGGGCTTATCAATATTATTGATGTTGTTTTTCCTTGTGTTTGGAGCTTTTAGCTTGTATTTCCTGATCCATTCACCAGTTTGATGCGGTGATTTGGTACAGGGAAGAGTAATAATTGTAAAAAAACACTATGGATATCATCATACAATCATTAGGTTTTAAAGCCGGCGATGGCCTCGAAGATTTTATCCGCGAAAAGCTGGAGAAGTTTGACAAAGAGCTCAGGATTGTCCGTGCAAACGTTACATTGTATATCGGCTCCGCGGCAAACCCGGATAAATGCTATTGTGAAATCAGGCTGGAAGTGCCGGGCAATGATCTCTTTGTTAAGAAAAATGGCGATACGTTTGACAAGGCTATTCTAGATTCAGTTCATATACTCCAAAAAAATATACACCGGTCGAAAGAAAAACACCGGTTGATAAGTTGATTAGTTAACAAGTTAATCAGGTGTAACGAAAGTATCCCACAATTAAGAAACTAGTCAACTTTTCAACTAGTCAACGACTGCGACTTTCCAAATAGTATTAGATACATCATCGGTAACAAGCATTGACCCGTCCGGCAATAAGGCTAACCCTACCGGGCGCCCATGCACTTCAGTTCGTTCCAGGTCGGCAATAAACCCCGTAAGGAAATCTTCGGGAGGTCCCGAAGGCTTGCCATTCTTAAAAGGAACAAATATCACCCTGTAACCCGACAACACCGAACGATTCCATGAACCATGTTGTGCTACAAATGCCCCATTCCTGTATTTTGACGGGAATGCATTCTTGTCATAAAATACCAGGCCCAGCGAAGCTGTATGCGATCCAAGCGGGACATCCGGTACGATAGCCTTCGATACCAGGTCTGGTCTTTGCTGATCTTTTAGTCTCGGATCTTCATGCTGTCCATAATAAGAATAGGGCCAGCCGTAGAATCCCCCTTCCTTTACACCGGTAATATAATCCGGTACCAATTCGTCCCCGAGTTCATCCCGTTCATTCACCGCCGCCCATAACGTGTGAGTTCCAGGCGCCCAGTCCAGGCCAACAGGATTTCTCAATCCGCTGGCATAGATGCGCATACCACTTCCATCGGGGTTTACTTCCCAGATTGCTCCCCGGTTGGTTTCATAGTCCAGGCCATTCTCCCCCACGTTGCTGCCCGATCCTACGCCAATGTAAATTTTATTATGCGCTGCATTTGTAAGAAGGCTTCTTGTCCAGTGACGATTAGGTTTGCCCGCCGGAAATACCAGGATTTGCTTCCCGGGAGCAGTAATGCTTGTAGCTGTCGGATCGTAGTCGTACATCATTAATCCATCGGTATTGCCAACATAAAAATGATTCCCCAGCACCAGCATTCCGAATGGTTGATTTAATCCTTCCAGGTAAACAGATCTTGTCTCATAGACTCCATCGTTGTCTCTGTCGCGAAGCAATGTCACCCTGTTTGCACTGGTGCCATAATGTTGTGTGCGGATCTTGCGTGAAAGTTTCGATCCAATCTTATTGATACCTTTCAGAATTGTATTGGATTCCGCGACAAATAGGTCTCCATTGTCCGCCACATACATCCACCGTGGGTGATCAAACCCGGCAGCGAATTTTGTAACGGTAAACCCGGCAGGCGCAGTAGGTGCCAGGTCTCCCGGCCATCCGACCACCTTACTGAAATTTTTTGTTGATTTGGTCGCATTGGGTGGTGGCAATGGTGTAGAAGTATAATTGTTGGTGTTTACTGAACCCCGGTATGCTGCATCTGTTGCACGGTAACGATGACTGCAACCTATAACCAACGCACATAAAAAAACAGGAAGGATAAACTTTTTCATACAAACGATTTTAATGAACAGGTAATGGTATCGCTTGATGGCTGCAATAAAAAAACCATCAACTATTATGCCCAAGCGCAGGTGTAGATAAATTTGAAAATGAGGTGATTTGAAAATTTGAAAATGACTACGCAGGGGGTTTATTTTTATCTTCATATTTTCCGGAGAACTTTACGTTCCTTGTTCACACCGGCGATTTTCTGCTACTCCATTTTCAAATTATCACATTTTCAAATTTTCAAATTGTCTAGATAAAAATTCATGAATTTTGCAGTATTAAGGTACATGATATGGAGTTTATAGATTATTACAAAGTGCTTGGAGTAGATAAAAGCGCCACTGAAGACGATATAAAAAAAGCATACCGTAAGCTGGCGCGCAAATATCATCCCGATCTGAATCCAAATGATAAGGAGGCGCACAAACGTTTTCAGCAGATCAATGAAGCTAATGAAGTGTTGAGCGACCCGGAGAAAAGAAAAAAATATGACCAGTACGGAAAGGATTGGAAACATGCCGAACAATTCGAGCAGGCAAGGCAGTCGCAGCAGCATACACCCGGGGGCGGTCAATGGGGACAGGCCTTTACCGGCGATTTTGAAGAAGGTGATTTCTCCGATTTCTTTGAATCATTGTTTGGCAGGAGCACAAGAGGCAGCAGCCGCGGCCGGCAAACACGGTTTCGCGGGCAGGATGTACAGGCAGAACTTCAATTGAATCTAACCAGTACTTACCGGACGCACCAACAAACCTTTACGGTAAATGGAAAAAATATCCGCATCACTATTCCCGCTGGCGTAGAGAATGGGCAAACAATAAAGATCGCCGGTCACGGAGAACCGGGCAGCAATGGCGGACCCAACGGAGACCTGTATATCACCTTTCACATCGCTAACGATACAAACTTCAGGAAACACGGTAATGACCTCTACACGACCGTAGATATTGATCTATACTCGGCGGTGCTCGGCGGTGAGATCACTGTTGATACCCTGGATGGGAAAATAAAATTGAAAGTGGTGCCCGTCACCCAAAATGGAACGAAAGTGCGGATAAAGGGCAAAGGCTTCCCCCTCTACAAGAAAGAAAACCAGTTTGGGGATCTCATTATTACTTATAATGTCAAACTACCAACCGACCTGACAGAAAAACAAAAAGAAATGCTCCGGCAACTGCGGGATTTACAACAATAAAACTATTCGTATGGAAAAAGAAGAATTTGTACCGATCAATGACTTCTGTGAAAATCACAACCTTGAAATGTCGTTTATCTATTCTATGCAGCAGTATGGGCTGGTGGAGACTATCCGGATCGAGGAAACGATCTACCTTCCGCTTAGCCAGCTGGCCTGGGCCGAACGGATAGCGCGGTTGTACGGCGAACTCGGTATTAACATGGAAGGGATAGATGCAATCGGGCATTTGCTTCAACGGGTAGAAAGCATGCAACAGGAAATCACGATGCTGAGAAACAAGTTGAGCCTTTATGAATGAATGGTGAGTAATTGGAAACCTCACTCACGACTCACCACTCACCTCTCACGACCCTTTCTGTAAACCTTCGGTTAATTCTTGTCTGCTCTGCCCGGCTTCAAACTTTCTCCTTACATTTAATTCTCAAAACAAACTATTATGAAGAAGTTTTTATTTTTCCTGGTTGCTCCTGCTTCCCTCCTTTTGGCTTTTACATCCATGCCTGACCGAGTCAGTTTCACCGGCGATTGGAAGCTGAATGAAGGTAAAAGTGAGCTCGGCGATTTTGGCGCCCGCTTCGCTGCCACAGCTATTAAAGTTGAT
>DASSFT010000610.1:0-4846 GCA_035694045.1 Chitinophagaceae bacterium | reverse complement strand
CTTTTCCTTCTTACTGTTCCTGCCGCAGGTGAAGAGCCTGAAATAAAAACAGACAAAACCGATTTGAATAATCTTAAAATGTTAAGGGAAGGTTTGTAGTAGTTGTGGTAGATCTTTGCTTCCTCGTTTGCGTGGGCAATGTCTTTGTTTTTCATATTCTGGATCGTTTATTAAAAGGTTTAACGGAATTTTCCTATTAAAAGTATGCAATAGATATAAGATTTTCTAATATTGCGACGTATTTCTCCACCCGTTAAATTCAAAATATATGAAGTCCACCGTAAAAACACTAGCCCTTCTTACTATTTTTTTGTTTTCTTTTAACCTTATCCATGCACAAATCAAATTGTTTCCCGGTAGCAACTTTGCCCTGGACCTGAAAAAAGTGATTGAGGATTATCCCAATCATTTCGAGAACATAACCGGCGATCTTATCGTTCAAAATCCCCAATCAACCGACTACCAATGTAACTTCAGGGTCAATGGCGCCGAGGAATGTACCATCACAAAATATTCCGGTAAGAAGGAGCCCGTTAATAGCTGGCAGGCGCTGATGCTTACCACGGATAATTTTGAAACGGCCCGGAAAAAATACAGGGCGCTTTACAATGAACTGAACAATCTGCAAAAAGGCTCGATGCACCTCAAAGGCGAATACGACTCTCCGGCCGAAGAGAAAAAATTCACCAGTGTGCTCTTTTCTTTCGACCCGCCAACCGAATCGATCAAAAAATTAAAAGTGGAACTGGTCCTGGAGGCGGAAGGGATGGATTGGAAAGTAAGAGTGTTGGTTTATGACAGGAATAGAGAAGATGATGAAAAAGGAGAGACTCAGGATTAAATTCGATTGATGCTGGATGCTAGATTCTGGATGCTGGATCCTGGAATTGATGTGCTAGCATCAAGTATCCAGCATCTAGCATCCCTTTCTTTCATCACTTCTTACGAAATTAACTTTCATTAACATTAAAGCAAGCCTCTTTAACCCGTTTTGATTTTTGCCAGGAATATTTTCGTAATCGAATCAACAGTTATGAGAAAAATATTCCTATCGGCCAGCTTTGCTTTATTTGCAATTTTATCCTTTGGCCAGAAGAATGGCACGATCAGGGGCATCGCCTTTGATACTATTTCCAAACAACCAGTGGCGGGAGCTACCGTTACCGTCGTAGAAAAAAAGGATTCCTCCCTTGTTTCGTTTACCATGACCGACAATTCGGGAAAGTTTGAACTCAGCGGCATCCGCAACGGCGAATACCGGTTGATGATCTCCCATGTCAATTATCATAACAACAACAAGATTTTTACAATCAATGATGATAACAAGACCCGGGATTTTGGCAACATTACGATGAACGATAAAAATAAAGTGTTGGAGGAAGTGGTAGTGACCAATGAAGCGCCACCGGTAACGATGGTAGGCGATACCGTTCAATATAATGCCGGCTCTTTCAAAGTACAACCGAATGCGAGTGTAGAGCAGCTATTAAAAAAACTTCCCGGGGTAAAAGTAGAAAAAGACGGGACCGTAAAGGCCCAGGGAGAAAAAGTAAGTAAAGTGCTGGTAGACGGAAAGGAATTCTTTGGCAATGACCCCAAGATAGCCACCAAGAACCTTCCCGCAGATGCGGTAGATAAAGTGCAGGTGTATGATAAACAAAGCGACCAGGCCCAACTTACCGGGTTTGAAGATGGCAATTATGAAAAAACGATCAATCTCAAACTGAAAAAGGATAAGAAAAAAGGAGTATTTGGAAAGATCATGGCCGGTGGCGGTGATAACGAACGCTATTCGGGAAAATTCAATGTCAATTCATTCAAAGGAGCCAGGCAGATGTCGGCTATCGGTATGGGCAATAACATCAATGCAGAAGGCTTTTCCTTTATGGACATCCTAAACTTTACCGGCGAACTGGCCCGCTTGCAAAAAGGCGGCGGCGGAAACATCAATATCAATCTTTCCGGCGATGATGCAGCTGCACTTGGGCTGAATGGGGGACGCAACGGCGGGATCAATACGGCCTGGGGTGGCGGTTTTAACTATAATAATATTATTGGGACGAAGGCCGATTTGCAAAGCAATTATTTTTATAATCGTTATAACCCGGTTGTAGAAAAGCACCTTAACAGGCAATACCTGTTTGGCAGCAATAACCGTTATGCACAGAATTCGTTTTCCGATAACCTGAACAACAGTCACCGGTTTAACCTGAACCTGCTATACCAGATCGATTCATCTACTACCTTGCGGATCATTCCTTCGCTTAGCCTGCAGCAGACAAAGAATGAGTCCAAGACAGATTACCGGACAGTAAGACCTGATAATTTCCTGGTCAATGACGGGATAAGCAATAATCTCGCTAACAATGAAGGATTTAATTTTCGCAACGATCTTATTTTCCGTAAAAAATTCAAACGCAAGGGCAGGACATTCTCATTTAGCCTTCAGACCAGTGTGAATGAGAGCGAGGGTGATGGCCATTTGAGTTCTATTACCAATTTTTACGATGGACCTGGCAAAATGGATACCATCAAGCAGGAAAGCAATAGCCATGGTAGCCTCCGTAGTTATAATGCAAGGGCGGTGTACACCGAACCCCTGTTAAAGAGATCGCTGATGGAGTTTAGCGTTGGCAAGAGCAACAGCTGGAGCCGTTCGGATATAACTACCTACGACTACAACCAGCAGACAAAAGCGTTTGACAATATAAATGATCTGCAAACTAATGATTACCGGAACGAATATGGTTTTACCAATGCAGGCATACGGGTGCGTACGCAAATGAAAAAATACAGTTATGCCATCGGCCTTACCTGGCAACAGGCCGCGCTGGAAGGGAAAGTGGTCAGTGGTATTAAGGATTCGGTGATTGGAAAGACATTCCGCAACCTGTTGCCGAATGCAAGATTCCAGTACAATATTTCCCGTTTCAAAACTTTTTCAATTACCTACGGGGCCAGTACGAACCAACCTTCAATGTCGGAGCTCCAGCCCGTTCCGGATCTTACGGATCGCCTCAATATCCGCTCCGGTAATCCAAGTCTCAAACAGGAGTATACGCATAATGTACAAGCCAGCCTGAATCTCCTGAGCCCTTATAAAAGCAAAAACCTTTTTCTTTTCCTGACAATGCAGGCTACCCGCAACAAGATCGTGAATTATGATTCGTTGAATCAACAAACAGGTGTGCGCTATTCAACGCCGGTTAATGTGAACGGCGTCTATAATGTCAATAGCAATATCAGCTATAGCATGCCCGTTCGTTTTCTCAAAGGTTCGCTTGAGCTGGGAAGCCGGGTGAGTTATTTAAAAGGAAGACAATTTGTCAATTCGCTGGAGAACGGCACCAGGACCTGGATGGCCGGCCCAGAAATAAGCCTGGACATGAACCCGCATGATAAGGTCAATATCTCGCTGGGATACGAGATGGACTACAACACAACCAAATATTCGCTACAGTCCGGGATGAACAACAGCTTTCTTTCATATGAGTATAATGCATCGTTCGATTGGCAACTCCCGAAACAGTTTTTTCTTTCAACCTCTTTTGCCTATACTGTAAACAGCCAGCGGGCCGCCGGGTTCAATACCAAAGTACCGATCTGGGATGCCAGTATTGCTAAACAATTCCTGCGCTATAATCGCGGCGAGCTGAAATTCAGTGCCACTGACCTGCTGAACAAAAATGTGATCGTCAGCCGGAACAACAATAGCGGCTATATTGAAGACAGCCGTGTAAGCTCATTGCGCCGGTTCTTCATGCTGAGCTTTACCTATAGTTTGAGCAAAACCGGTTTGAACAACGCCGGTGGCGGAGGGATGAAGATGATAATGCGGTAATCTGAAGCAAAATCCATTTGCTGAGGCGGAACGCCGAGCCTCTTTTAGACTGCGTCGGCAAGGACTATCATTTTCAATTTTTCTTCTGTTGCCTCGCAGTGACGGGGTTCACGGGGAGGGTTGCTGCTCGCACTAAATGAACACTCCGATAACTGCGTCGGCAAAGGCTCCACTTTTGTATTTGTCTTCTGTTACCTCGCATTGAGTGCTCGCGAGAGGAAGTGTCGGTCCGACTGGATTGTACACCCAACGTTCAAAGTCGCAGCGTCTTCCCGCCTCGCAGAGTGTACCGTCCTTGCGAGGGATGCCCGCAAGGTCTGACTACTTTAAATCATCTGTCGACAAACCGACGCAAACTTGCTGACGTGGAGGTCGAGGCTCATTAAGTCGGTAACACTTGTCCACTCAGATTGCGGCGGCAAGAACTATCTAATTTCTATTTGGCTTCTGTTGCCTCGCAATGACGTGGCCGCGAGAGGAAGTGTCGATCCGACTGGATTGTACACCCAACTTTCAAAGTCGCAGCGTCTTCCCGCCTTGCAGAGTGTAACGTCCTTGCGAGGGATGCCTGGAATCTCTGTACTTTGCCGATCTGCCAACAAAAAACCCTTCGCAATGCCGAAGGGTTTCCTTGAAAATTTGAATGTCTTTAATTCCTCACCCTAAACTGCATATTCCCGCCATTATTTTTCTGCATTTCCTCCATCATTTTGTTCACTTCTGAACGAAATTCTTCACGGGTATAATGTTTTTTGCCAGTAGGTTCTTTGATGGAAACAAGATCGGCTTTGGGGGATATTTCGGTTGCCCTGAAAGTTTGTCTCCCGTTCGCCACATCCATTTCGAGTATCAGCCCGGGCAACTGTCCCTGGTATTCTGCGGGTCCGGCAGAAACCGGAATGTCGGAAGCGAACCAGGCAACAATAACCGCAGTGTCTTCGACCTGTTTTCTTTCCATTTTCCCATTTTCCATTGTCATCTGGGAACGCGAACTGGTCTGAGTGG
>DASSFT010000609.1:0-2360 GCA_035694045.1 Chitinophagaceae bacterium | reverse complement strand
CTCGATCCTCCACAGCAGGGAATTGTTGTTGGTTTGCTGTGCAGGCAAAAATAACCAGGAGAAAAGAAGAGTGATCAATAAAAGCTGTTTCATAGTGCGGGATTTTATCAGGTTTTCTTTGCTTCAGCCAAACGCGTATAGAATAACAAGAATAAGCCAATAATAAAATATACCATGAGGGCCAGGACCGAACTTCTTTGAGAACCTGTCAGTTCATTAATAAACCCAAAGCTGAACATTCCAATTACAATAGCTACTTTTTCGGTAACATCATAAAAACTGAAGAATGAAGCGGTGTCCTTTGTCACGGGCATCAACTTGGAATAGGTAGAGCGGCTCAGCGATTGAATGCCTCCCATTACAAAACCCACTACGACTGCGAGCGCGTAGAACTCGTAAATGCCGCCTACTGGTAAAAGATAACCGATTATACAGATCAATATCCATACTGCTACGCAGCACATTAACGCTTTCATATTACCGATCATTTTTGATAAACCGGAGATGACGTAAGCGCCGGGAATAGCGATCAGCTGGATGATTAATATCGCGATGATAAGATTGGTAGTAGGAATCTGGAGTTCACTTTTCCCATAAAGGGTGGCCGCCAACATCACAGTTTGTACTCCCATGTTGTAAAAGAAAAATGCAAACAGGTACCTCTTGAGTAACGTTAAATGTTTTAACTGGTTCCATACTTTCTGTAATTCCCGGTAGCCTTTTGAGAGAATATGATGTTGTATATCGCCAGTACCGGCAGGAACTGATTTCGGTAAACGCCCGAGGGCAAATTGCCCGAAACCCCACCACCAAATGCCTACGAGGAGAAAAGAATACCGTGATCCATCGCCTTCGGTAAAGCCGAACATATCATGTTTCAACACCAGCACAAAGCAGATTAATTGCAAGATGACGCTCCCGATATAACCATACGTATAACCTTTGGCGCTGACCCTGTCCCTGTCCTCGGGGGCGGCGATCTCAGGCAGGTAGGAATTATAATACACCACGCTGGCCCAATAGCCCACGCAGGCCACGATCATGCAGATGATACCAATGAGCAGGCTGGACTTGTCGCTAAAGAAAAACAACCCCGCGCAGGCAATACTTCCAATGGTAAGAAAGAAATTGAGAAATGATTTTTTATTGCCTTTGTAGTCGGCTATAGAAGAAAGCAACGGTGAAATAATAGCCACGATAAGCATGGCAAAAGCCAACGCGTAGTTGTACAGTGCCGTATTGACAAAATCCCTACCCAGGAAATGAACTTTATCAACGGTCGCGCTATTGTCATCGCTGGTAATGGCTTCATAATAAGCAGGGAAAATGGTGGAGGTGATAACGAGATTATATACTGAGTTAGCCCAGTCATACATCGCCCATCCGTTGATTACTTTTTTGGAAGCTGTCTGCATAAAAAAAGGTTAATGCATAAATGTAGGTTAACCGTTTTCACTTTAACTAGGTGCTAAGTTCTATATTTTAATCAAGATAATGAGCAAAGAGCTTTCCCGAGGAATTGCCACGGATACACGGATGACTTCATTTTTTTGTCTCGCGCAACGGCGCAAAGGCGCAACGCATGTGCAGTCATAATAAGATCGTCGCGTCGTGGCGTGAAATCAAGGTTGGCCTTTTATGACGCCGGTCAGCAGCAATACCAGCAGGATGATGCCGGCAATGATCCTGTACCATCCGAATATTTTAAAGCCGTAGACTTTCAGGTAGTTGATAAAAAACCGGATAGCGATGATCGCTACCACCAGCGCCATGATATTGCCAATGATAAAGGCAATGGTATTATCTCTTGATTCCAGGATGATATCGTAACCTTTTTTTAATTCCCCCTGGTGATGCCAGTTTTTCAGGAATACCGAATAAGCTGTCGCGGCAAACATCGTAGGCACGGCGAGGAAAAAAGAAAATTCGGCGGCAAGATTACGGGTAAACTTTTGCGACATTCCACCAATGATGGAAGCAGCGCTCCGGCTTACTCCCGGTATCATAGCAATGCATTGCCAGAGACCAATGATAAACGCGTTGAGATAAGTGATCTTCTCATCCGATTGGATGGTCGGCCTGTTAAAGAGTCTGTCGACAAATAATAAAACGATACCACCCACCAGCATCGAGATGGCTACCACCATCGGGCTTTCCAGCATCTGATCAATTTTGTCGGAGAAAAGATACCCTAAACCAATGGCCGGGATGACACCCACGATCAGCTTTGCATAGAACTGCCAGCGACGGAAATTGACAAATTTGCGCCAGTACAACATTACTACGGCAAGGATGGCCCCGAATTGGATGGCTACTTCAAATAACTTGGTGAATTCATCTTTTTCAATACCCAGCAATGA
>DASSFT010000608.1:0-5189 GCA_035694045.1 Chitinophagaceae bacterium | reverse complement strand
AATTCCACCAGGCGATCGGTCTTTTTTCCTTCATTTTTTATAGCATCCAGTTCAGAACGGTGAATACGATACACATCTTTAATGCTCCGCAGCCACATGTTGAGCACCGCTTTGAAATCATGATTGGTAAGAGCGGCTTTTATACCCCCGCAGCCATAATGCCCGCATACGATCACGTGTTTTACCTTGAGGTGATTGACTGCATAGTCCAGCACGCTCAGCAGGTTAACATCGTTATTGATCACAAGGTTGGCCACATTGCGGTGAACAAATATTTCACCGGGCTGGGTACCGGTAATTTCGTTAGCGGGCACACGGCTATCGCTGCAACCAATCCATAAGAATTCCGGTGTCTGCAAATGCTCCAGCCTGTCGAAATAATGCGGATCTTCCTTTACTTTATCACTGGCCCATTTTTTATTTTCAACCAGCAATTTTTCATATGCTTTCATGCTACCCCTTTTAGATGGACAGCAAGATAAAATAAAAACATCGCCTGAACATATCTTTCGATAAGTCAAACGATGTTGGGGGGACGGACACCACCAAAACTACACACAAGCTTATGCAGCCAATTCCTGCTCGCTCATCGGCATGGCTTTCTCTTCTTTTTTCAGCCAGCGATATGCGATTGCATAAATGACAATAGCTGAAACTACCGCTGCCATAAAGCCAAATAAAGGAACCATGGCTGCCGTGTAAACCATTAATGCGACATGGAATTTATTCATGCCAAGTACTTCTTTTATCTCTTTTACTTTTACCATCCCGCTGGCGACATACAACAGGATACCGCCGATACAGGCCATCGGTACCCGTTCAAGATAAACAGCCAGGAAAGCAGCCAGTCCGAGTTTGAATACGAACTTGGCAATACCTGCCAGTGGCGAAACTGCCCCAAGACGGATGTTTACTGCCGTTCTTGCCAATGCACCGGTATGAGGAAACCCATTTAAGAGTGGGGTAAAAATATTTACCATGCCCTGCCCCCATAATTCCTTGTTGGGATTGAACGGGATGCCTTTATTATTGGCAAGGCGATCGGCCATGCGGGAACATAACAGGCTTTCAATGGCTGATACGATATAAATGGCAAAAGCGAAGTACAAAAGATCAAATACCACCTTGCCGGTCCATTCTTCAGGCAACAACGGTAATGTGATCTTTGAAAAATCCGTAGGAATGCTTCCGAATTTGTCGGCGATTACGATCAGTCCTTTGTCGGCCCAGAATGTCTGGCCGGCTATAAAGCCGAATGTCAATGCGATCAGCGGGCCCGGGATAAAGCTCGACACCTTCAGAAATATTTTGCACAGTATGAAGGTTATCAGGGCCACCAGGACTGCGAAAAGATTGGCTGCTCCAATGTGAGATACTATAAATCCAACCTGGTCGATGATCCCATAACCGATCTTTTCTTTAAATCCCAATACTTCGCCGATCTGTGAAAACGCGATGACGATGGCAATACCGATTGTGAACCCGACAACGATCGAATGCGGAACTTTTTCGACGATACGGCCAAAGCGGAACAGTCCCGATATCAGAAGCAACACACCTGCAACTAATGCCGCCAGCACCAGGAAGCCGTGACTATAAATCGCCATTAGCCCGGCAATGACCGGTATAAATGCGGCGGTAGGTCCATACACCTGGTATTTGGAACCGCCGAATAAAGCGCCGAATAATCCAGCTACAGCACCACCTACGATTCCCTGTTCTGGCCGTAAGCCACTTGCCATGGCAAAACCCATAGCCAATGGAATTGCCACCGCTGCTACGATCAGGCCAGCAGTCAGGTCTTTGGCAATGTTCTTTGCCAGGTTTCCTTTTTTGAGGTCTTCATAGCGTCCGTCGTTGGGAGTAAAATAAAATTTCAATCGCTGTAATATTGTCTCTTGTTTCATTTTAAAAATTTTGATTTTGAAGATTGTTGATCTTAATCTCGCTTCATAACTATGAGTGATTGGATCCCGCTAATGTTTATGCCGTTCTCCGCAGATCTTCCAGCTGTGGTTCAGCAAACATTTTTTTTATAAAATGCGCCATCCCATTTTCAATACTGTAGATGCCGCCTGCGATACCGATTTTCCCTTCGCGTAACAAGGCACGCAGGATAGAGCTTCTTTCTAATATCTCATCTATGCTGTGCAGCACATTCAACGACGCTACTTTTTCGATATCGGGCCTGGTATCTGCAGGTTCGTTATGTAATCTTGTTTTTTCAATAGCAGGTTTTATTTTTTCCAGCAGGCCCGTGAGGTTTCCCATTTCAACGCTATCACAGGCGCCAGTGATCGCTCCGCATTTGGTATGTCCCAGGACCACGATCAATTTGGAACCAGCCACCTGGCAGGCGTATTCCATGCTACCCACGATATCGTCGTTGACGATATTGCCCGCTACACGAATACTGAAAATATCCCCCAGTCCCTGGTCGAAGATCAGTTCGACGGAAGTGCGGCTATCCATACAACTCAATGCCACGGCAAAAGGATACTGGCCATGCTGGGTGTCGTTTAATTGCTGGTGAAGATTACGGTTGACCTTCAGGTTATTGATAAATCTTTTATTGCCTTCTACCAATACTTCAAAGGCTCGTTCAGGAGTGAGGTTCTCCTGGAATTCTTTTGTATGTGTTTTCATCCTTGTTCAATTAAGAGTTGTAAAAAAGTTATGAGCTTTTCAATACACTCTTCCGGCAGCATACGTCAATGAGGCATATGAAATAATGCATGGTTCAATCGCTGGATTGAACAATTATCTTGAGTTGGCCGTAAGAGGATCAGGAAAGGATGAAATTGGGAGGAGGGGTCAATAGTTCGCCGTGGAATGCCACATAAACATCTACATCGTGGGAACCTTTGTGTTTATGAAACGGGCCGGCGGGATGAACCAATTCGTGCATATGATGAAGGTACTCGGATATGCTGTTGGATCCCGATTCTGCTTTTTCTTCAGTGGTATTGCCGAATGGATTGGTTTCATCTGGAGGAGATTCTTCATCTGCAGCCATATTGCTGGCACAGGTTTGCTGCTGTTGCTGCGATGCGGCAAAGACAAATGGGGTGCTAACGGTAAGCCATAAAAGCGCAATCACCATGAAAACGGCGGTTACTTTATGTTCGAGGAGAAATATTTGCTTATTACGCTTCATCACGGACTGTAAAAATAGTCAAAAATGGCGAGGTATGGAAATAGCGGTAAGGCCGCTCTTAGCGGCCTTACCGCTCAGGCAAATGATCGTATTCCCCTTTCAAAGCGTACCAGCCGAATACCAGCAGGCCAATTGCGATAGGTGTAAATATCGCCAGGATAATGATCCAAATCACCGGGTCATTGATCTGACCCTTCTTATTTGAATCGATATGTTCAATGGCGCTGCTGAGTAAAAAATAGATTACTGTAGGAGCGAGCAGGATCCAGACGATGCCTAAATATTTTTTTATCGTGTTCATAATATGATTTTAAATGGACTCTTTAATCTGTCACGTCTTTGTCAATTTTATTATTAAGATAAATGGTACCTATGACAAAGCATAAGGCAGCTACACCAATCGGGTACCAAAGGCCGACCAATGGGTCATTTTTATACATCGTTGTCAATAACAGGCCGATAAAAGGAACAAGGCCGCCAAACACACCATTTCCGATATGATAGGGCAGCGACATAGAAGTATAGCGGATTTTTGTCGGGAACATTTCTACCAGGAAAGCGGCTATGGGACCGTACACCATTGTCACCAACATCACCATTATCCAAACGAGGAAGACAAATTTCCAATACAAACTGGACGACAGGTGTACGTTTGAATATACCGGCGAAGCTGTTCTTTTGAAAACCCTTGCTCCGGAATTTTCAGCTAATGCGCTAAGCGGCGGAAGGATCGTCCAACTCTCACCGATGAATCCTAACGTGTCAACATTCTTTTTAGTGAACCGGGTACCCAGGTGGTTCCAGCGATTTTCAGTACTAAGGATAAGCTTCAAAGTATCTTTCTTTACCACCGTGTCCATTTTTTCCTTTTTATCGCCTTCCATTACCAAATCCCTGTCGAGTTTTACCCACTCCTTTACATTGGTGTCATTCAAAAAAGTTTGGAAAATAGGCCGGTAACAAATAACTCCTAACAGCATCCCTGTCATCATGATCCATTTTCTTCCAATCTTATCACTCAACCATCCAAAAAACAAAAAGAAAGGAGTTCCAAATGCTATCGCCCAAAGCATGATCGTGCGGCTTTGTTCAAATTCAATACCGCATGTATTTTCAAGGAAACTTTGTGCATAGAATTGGCCGGTATACCAGATCACACCCTGTCCCATTACAGCACCGAACAGGGCAAGCAAGACCATTTTGAAATTGGCCCTGCGACTGAAACTTTCTTTTAAAGGATTGGTCGACGTCTTTCCCTCGGTTTTCAGCCTGGCAAACAAAGGCGATTCCTTCATCTTTAAGCGGATGTACACCGAAATGATGACTAAAACTATAGAGATCCAGAACGGGTATCGCCAGCCGCCCCATTCATCATTGAACTTCGATTCAGACATATTTAATCTTACCACCATGATCACGCCTAGTGCAACAAACAAACCCAATGTCGCAGTCGTTTGTATCCAGCTGGTGTAATAACCTCTTTTGCCGGCAGGGGCATGCTCGGCAACGTAGGTGGCGGCACCTCCGTATTCACCTCCTAATGCAAGCCCCTGGACCAGTCGAAGTGCGAGTACGAGCAAGGGAGCGGCCAGGCCGATAGATTTATAGCTCGGCACAAGACCTATCAGGAACGTAGAGCCTCCCATTAACACAAGAGTTAGAAGGAAAGTGTATTTTCTACCGATCAGGTCACCCAGGCGTCCGAACACCAATGCGCCGAACGGTCTTACAATAAATCCGGCGGCAAAGACGGCAAGTGTGCTTAGTAAAGCTGCCGTTGGATTGGTTCCTGGAAAAAATTGGGTGGAAATGGTTTTGGCAAGCATCCCGAAAATGTAGAAATCATACCATTCGATCATCGTACCTACCGAAGAAGCGGCGATAACCTTGCGAATATTAAACGAGTCATTCATGCAATTAAAGTACGAATAGATTTTTAAGAACCAAGAACCAAATCCCAAGAAACCAAATAATACCCAAGCAAAAAATAAAAATGTAGGAATCGGTAGCTTGTGGTTAAATATTTGAGTTT
>DASSFT010000607.1:0-3874 GCA_035694045.1 Chitinophagaceae bacterium | reverse complement strand
ATGTAATATTATTTCCACCTTTATCCTGGTAAGGAAGTTCTGTATCCCAGTTGCGTCCCAGGAATAAAGATCTCGCGAACATGGATGCAGCGCCGCCAACCTGGTTCTCACCAAAATAACCACCTGTCTGCGTAGACCGTGTATAGCTAAAGTTTCCCCGGATAGTTAAACCGAAACTCAAACGTGTGGATCCTCCGATACCGATGCTGTTCCTGCCAAAAGCAGAATTAACAACATATCCTTTTTGTGTAAGATTGGAAGCTGTTAATGCTACTGAAGTCTTATCATCACCCCCGCTAAACCCGATGGAATTTTCATACACCATACCCGTCCTGAAAAGATTCTTCACGTTATCGGGATACGCTTTATAAGCGATTCTGCCGGATGAAGGGAACAATTCAGGATAGGCATTCTGGTAAGTTGCAAAATTGTTTACGGAATCAAGTCCGAATGTATGGCTGGAACCAAACGGAGCACCCCATGAACCATTGGAAGCAGGAGAAAAAAGAAAGTTCGCACCTGTTCCGTATTCATTCTGGTATTCAGGCAGGTTGGCAATTTTTTCCCATGAGACGGAACTGGAAACTGTAACCTCAGTTCCTTTCCTGGACCTTGCTGCGCTTCCTGATTTGGTGGTGATCACCAGTACACCATTGGAGGCTCTTGACCCGTACAGGGCTGCAGCCGATGAACCTTTCAATATGTTCATTGATGCGATATCGTTAGGATCGAGATTGCTCAGACCATTTGAGTATGCAGTTCCTCCCGTCGTCTGGTTACTTGTCGTAACCTGGTCATTGCTATAAGGGATGCCATCGACGATGATCAACGGCTGGTTGTCTCCAAAGAAAGATGAATTACCACGTATCTGGATACGGGTAGCAGCTCCGGGGGTACCTTGTGAAGTGCGGATATCGACACCGGCAGCTTTCCCCTGCAAACTCTTCAACATGTCTGGTTCGGATTTCTGCAGGAGAGAGTTGGGATCAACTTTAGTGACTGAATAACCCAAAGCTTTATCTGTTCTACGGATACCTAATGCCGTTACCACAACTTCACTTAAAGCACCGGCAGTAGAAAGAGTGGAATTAACCGTGGTTTGATTTCCAATGTTCACTTCAATGTTTTGAAAACCGGCCGCGCTGAATACCAAAATACTGTTTGGAGCGGCCTGGATGGAAAAGCTCCCGTTTGCGTCGGCAGACACCGCGTTGGTAGTACCCTTGACGGTCACCGTTGCAAATGGAACTGCTTTGCCTTCGGGGTTAGTGACTTTTCCCGTAATCGTTCTGTTTTGCGCCATCATGATCAGGGCAGGCAAACAGAAAAGCACGAGCAGCAAGATTTTTTTCATGCAGTTTAAATTTTTATTGGAAGAATATGACGAAGGCAGCAAGATGCAAAACAATGCTTCAAGTGGTCAGGTGTTAATTACTGAAGCATGATTAACTGCAACCATAACAGTAAAAACATAAACTGAAATCCAGAGTAAGAAATTTCAACTGTTAGCAGGTATGTTCCAAGCGTGAATAATACAGATTCGACATTCCTTATATATAATAAAAAAGCAGCAGGTAAAACCTGCTGCTTGAAACAAAATTAGTAATTCAAACTCTTAATATCCCGGGTTCTGCTGCGAACGTATATTGGGATTTACATCTATCTCGGCCTGTGGGATCGGGAAGATCCTCATAAAATTGGTAGGTGCGACCACAATCAGCTGCGTTGGGTTTTCCCTTCTTACTTTATTGATCGTAACGTTGGTACGCTGCAGATCAAAGAACCTGTCACCTTCAAAAGCCAGCTCTTTTCTTCTTTCCGCGATGATGTCATTGATCAACTGCGTACCTGTGGAAGTGTAGCCCGCAAATGATGGATCCCTGTTTTGAGCTACCTGGTTGAGCCGGAGTTTTGCATTGACTTCATCATTCGTTCTTGCATAAGCCTCAGCCAGTATCAAAAGCACATCTGCAAAACGTATGACCTTCTGGTCGTCACGGTCTGTCGCATTAGAAGAGTTGGAGTATTTGTTTACATAATAAACCGTAAAGCCACCGCTTACAACAGGAATGATCAGTTGCCGGCGCACATCGGTGGCGGAAAACTGGCCATAAAATTCATTTGTAACCAGGGCATCACCATATCCCGCGGCATCAAAGAAATATGACAATGAGTTGAACCCGTTGTTATCGACCGCATCACTGCTTACTTCAAAGAACGTCTCAACTTTGTCGGTGCGGGGAGTCGGGCTTTTCCAAAAATTGACATACGCAGCATTGGAAACCAGTGACACTCCGCTGTTTTGCACCACATCGAGGGCAACTGTTTTGGCATTGGCCCAGTCGCCCATATGCATATACACTTTTGCCTGCAGGGCGCGGGCGGCCCATTTCGTAAAATAGGAACTGTTTAATGCTCTCGATTGTCCGGTACCTGCAATGGTCATTGTGCTGTTGAGATTCATCGTCATCAGGTTGAAGGCCTGGGTGAGATCATTGTTGATCTGGTCATACACTTCTTTTACTGTATTGCGCGTAGGCAGTGCGTTTTGATCGAAAGATGTTACCAGTGGTACACCCAATGCATTTTGGTTCACAGTATAGGGCTGAGCAAAATTTCTCACCAATTCAAAGTTCATTAGAGCCCTGGCCGCATACGCTTCACCCCTGAACTGGCTGATATTTGCATTCGCGGTTAGTGGCGAGTTGATCACCGTGTTGATATTCTTGATCGAGACATAAGCCGACTGCCAAACACCCTGGGCATTTGTGTTGCCCACAGTAATGTTGTAATCGTTAAAGTCGAGATAGCGGCCGGAATTAGCAGCCTTGATATACAGGTTGTCGGCCATCAGGTCGCCCTTTAGTGGAGTCGTTCTCCCGAACAGATTGGCACTTCGAAGGCTGGCATACATACCGTTTACTGCCGTATTCAAACCCGCTTCGCTGTTTAATGCATCCGGCAATGGCAGCGCATTGTAGGGCTTCAGGTCTGTGAATTGCTTTTTGCATGAGCTGACCATAACGATCAGTATCAATGCCGCAATGAATGTTATTTTGTTTGATTTCATAATTGTTGAGTTTTGGTCAGACTAGAATCCGACACTTACGCCAAAGGTTATTGTCTTGTTGTAATAAATATCCAGGTTAGAGGATGAATTGACTCCCTGTTCCGGATCAATAGTCAGGTTCTTGTCATATGTCTTGGTCCAAAGGTTAGTACCCCGAACATAAATGTTGACATTGGTCAGGTGCAATTTGCTGGCTACTTTGCCGTCGACCGTATATCCAAGAGTTATATTTCTCAACCGGATGTAATCTCCTTTCTGTAAAAATCTCGTAGAGAAAGAAGAAGAGTTATTCGTTGACTGATAAATATATTTAGGCACATCAGTTATATCTCCCGGTTTTTGCCATCTCTTGAGATTGATCGCATATTTCTGTTCAATGGGATCAACGCCATCAAAAAGATAAAAAGCCCAACCGTCCGTGACATAGTTGCCATAGTTATAGATAAAGTCGGCAGTAACGGCAAACCCTCGATAGTTGAAACTGGTGCTGAGACCGCCATAAGCCTTGGGTGAAGCGCTTTTGCCTGCCAATAGCTCGCGGGTAGCCAATGAGCGGTTATTCACGATCGCTGTGTGCGTGGAATCTTTATACCAGAGCGGATCGCCGTTTGCGGGGTCAACTCCTATGTAGACTCTTCCATAAAAAGAGCGGTAGTCATAACCTTCGCGAAGTATGAATGGCAGGGCGGCATCGATAATGTCTTTATGCCCCGGGAGCTTCGTGATCTTGTTTTTATTGAATGAAATATTAAAGCTCACATCCCATTTAAAGTCTTTTGTGCTGATGGGCGTTGCGTTTAAGGT
>DASSFT010000606.1:0-6509 GCA_035694045.1 Chitinophagaceae bacterium | reverse complement strand
ATTACAAATGGTGATTGCCGTTGCGGTATTGGTTACAATTGTCCAACCCGGAGGCAATCCTGTTTGTTGTGCGTTAGGTAATGGGCTGGCGATAGAGCTTGTATTAATTACCGCTCTCAATTTACCACCCAATACGCCGGTTGTCTGACCTCCTGAACCTAAGGTAGCTCCCACGGTGACTTCAATATTCACTGTGCCTCCCTGGTTTACCTGGCCTCCGTTCTGGGTCAGAACATTTATAAAGGCGTTGCCCTGCCCGGAGGCGCCATTCACGAAAAAGGCGCCTACCAGACAAAACATTAGCCATCTAATTAGTTTCATAATTTTTTGTTTAGTTGTGACTGATTAGTTGGCCCCAAATGCTGTTGTCGTTCCATCATTTGATGGGTTGTTGTCGCCGCCACCACTTAAGCTGGCTGATACGTTCTGGTTTGTACCATTAGGCGTACCTGCTTTGCGGGTTGCTACCAATCCCAACTGTGCAAAATCGCTTTGTGCTATTCTCACTCCTGCTTTTGATGTAATGGTTATAACACCGCCTGATACACTAAACAACCAATTGCTATTTGTATAAGAAGCCAGTGAATTGCTACCATCAAAGCCTGTCTGAGGAGCAGCTGTCAATGTCAGGAATGATCCGGGAGTTGATCCAGGTACTTTGATATCCCAGCCCAAACCTGTTGTCGGTATGGATATAGTGATGGTACCATTGCTGGTTCCAATTCCATTTTCTACCAGGTCAACTGTCATATCACTGGAAGCGCCGGCAGAGAATAATGGGCTGGCTACTTCAAAGCCTATTGACAAGTCAGTTCCAGCTACTACACCACCGCTACCGACACTGTTAGGACGATAATCCGGGTTCAGGAAATCCCATGCATTTACCAACACATCGCAAGGTGTGGTTATTGCAGTATTGAGATTAGCCGGGTTGTAGAAATACGGAATGGAAAGACTGCCTTCTGCAGCCAGTGCACGGCCTGTATAGGGTGTAGCCCATACAGTTGTTGTATCCATGGCAATGATATTGTTCTTAAACTCTGCCAATGGGCTTGGAGGCATTGCTCCATTGTCAAGGAACAATCCTCTCCAGTTGCTCAGGAAAATACTGTTATATATTTTCAGCTCAGATTGTCTTCTTATGCGAACGCCTCTTCTGAAACCTGTCGCTGAGGGCTGGGAAATAGGTCCTGAATTGCTGCCGCAACGGAAAGCTCCTATCTGGGTAATATTGTAAAACCTTGCCGAAGTTTTGGGCGTGTTGGTTGTTCCTGTAGCATCATTATCTGATTCAAATCCTTCTGATGTTGAAATAGCAGGATCATCTGAAATAGCCGGGTCTTTTACAATCAATGCAAATTGTATCAGGCCACTGAATCCATTGTCAGTATCCAGGTCATCATCCAGGCACCTGTAAGCAACCAGGTGTTTTGCATTCACCGAACCACCAAACCACTCATATGCATCATCATTGCTAAATGAAGCTTGTATATAATCTATCGCTGTGCCGCTGCCTACTGATCCGAACGTCAATGCATTGATCTCATTATTGTTTGAAAATATGAATCCGGCATACTCAATACGAACATATTTCATCGAGCCTGAGTTGTCCGCATCATCCGTTCCTCCATGAGTTACACGCGGATTGTTTGTTTGTATTCCTTCGATCGCTGCCTGACCGAGGTTATTCCTGGCTTTACCCAAAAGAATAACTCCTCCCCAGTCTCCTTTTGCTCTGGCTCCAGCGGCTTTGTTGGACGTAAATACGATCGGGTCGCAAGGTGTTCCATTGGCAATCAGCTTACCACCTCTCTGGACTATCAGCGATGAGTTGGCTACTTGTTCATCTCCACGGATCACAGTTCCCGGTTCGATAGTAAGTGTTGCTAACGTATCTACATAAACAAGACCCTGTATTTTATATGTATTGTTCCTGGTCCAAACAACTGATCCCGTTAATACCGTATTGGCAGTAATTATTACAGTTGTGGTAGGATAAAATGTATTCTGGGGATCCCAGTTTGTCCAGTTGTCTGTCCACATCGGCGCAGGTGCCGGTGCAAAGGCACCGCGGTAGGTGGTTGCTTCCTGGGCATTGACCAAAATTGCTGTAGTACACAGCAGAGATAAAATGGATAGAATTTTCGTTTTCATTTTTAATTTTTTTGTAGTTAAATACTGTTGTTAATGATTTGAATAATTATTTGTTTGGGGTAATTTTTGTCGTTTACTGTTTTTAGTCGTTGGTGTTTTTAGTTGTTTGTTGGTTTTAGTGTTTATTTTTTAGTTGTTGAAATTTGACAAGAGCTTTCAGGAATCCGTAACTGAATACGAATCCTGTCTATGATTGCGATTCTTTTTTACTCCTTCCGATACCGTGATTCCCCCACCAGGCATTGAAAATTGATTTTCATTGCGAGCCCTGCCAACAAGCATGTTCAGCTTCGCCAGATGATTCTGCCATGTGAAAGAAGTAGAACCGGTAAGTAAAAAGAGGGAAAAACAATTCTTCAGAAATTCTATTCTGAGATAAATACTCTTCAAAGCAGTTGTGTGCATAGTTGGTTTTCCTTATGGTAAATAAGAAAAGTGTGATTCCTAAAAGAATACTTAGAAACTGAAGCAAGGAGATGTTAGAAGAGATTGGTCTTAAATAGGGGATTGAATATAAAAGTTAAAAACAAATACAATTTTTAACTTTTGGAAGACAAATGTAGGTGCCTGCTATGCATTTTGCCGTTACGGAATCGTAACCAAATTATGATCATTTGATCCAATGTTACCGAATGATAAATAAATTGTAAACGGTTCGCGGGGAATTAATGGCTTTCTCGGTAGAACTGTGGACTAGATTATGAAATAAAAAAAAATTGACTATTCCGGTCAAAAAAAATTCCATCATCAATCTCAATCTCATTAAGATTTTGAATAGATCGCCAGCATGTGAAGAAATCAGAATTTAAGAGTGGCACTAAGACTGAATATCCGCGGCGCCTCATTGAATGTATAATACCTGTCCTGGTCAGAATAGGATTTGCTTTTCTTGAAATCGTAGTAAAAATTAATCGGCTGGGCAAGAATATCCTTAGCATTAAACTTTAGCTCAATCGCATTATTCATGAAGAATTTGGTCACCTGGAAATCCATTACTGTCCTGGCTTTTTCATACATGTCAGGGACATTATAAGCACCGGCAATGGCTACCCTGTCACCAACACGGTTCACCGAGAGAGTGGAAGCTATCCCGGTTTTTTCGTCATTAAAAGTTAAACCTGTATTGATAATATAAGGTGATTGGCCCTGGAGAGCACGATCAGTTATCAATTGTTCTATTGGTACTCCGGCAATAGGTACCAGCTTTACATGCGACCTCATATAGGATCCATTGGCCGATAAGGTAAATTTGTTTAAAAATGATCGTTCATTTTTTATTCCAAACAGGGTTGAAAGAAGCGTCCTGAATTCTGCCTCTACACCATAGACCTCAGCTGATTTACTGTTCATATATACCGCCTGGCTACTGGTGTTAGGAACGGTGATAAATTCTATAGGGTTGGTAAATTGTTTATAAAACACAGATACCGAAAATAGTTGTGCTCTTCCCGGAAAAAATTCATACCGGACATCATAGTTTCTGATCTTTGCTCTTACCAGGGAAGACTGTCCAGTGATGCTATAGTTAGATACATACTCATAAAAGAGAAAGGGAGCTAATTCCCTGAACTCAGGCCGGTTGATTGTTGTAGCATACGATGCTCTCAGATTTGTCTTAGGAGTGATCGCATAAACAACATTTACGGAAGGCAAATAGTCTGTAACTATTGTGTTAAGGTTTATAGGCTGATTAAGATCAACCAATGCATCTAACTTTTGATGAAATCTTTCCATCCGCACCCCGTAAACGACTCTCAATTTTTGAGAAAATCGTTGATCACTCATAATATAGGCATGCACAGTAGATGAAGATGCTACATAGTTCGAGTTTGGAAGTGTGCCATCCTGGATCAGAAAACCGCCCTTCCCGTTTTTCATGACGCCAAAATGTTCCGGTAACAGGATCTGGTCTTCCGGGAGCGAAAGCAAAGAATAATCAAACGATACTCCCCCCATATCGTATGGAGATAGACCCAGCGTCCTGCTCCAGAAATCTCTTTCGCGTAGCTGGTATCCACCCCCTATCTTTAAGAAGTTCTGCGAATTTTTCAAAAAGGTATATGGCTGGGTAACATCTGCTTTTAGATTTTTTATGCTTTCATTGGAACTGGAGAAAAACATCGTTCCCGTTCCCGTAGTCTGTGCCGGAGGAGTGGAAAAGGTTGCAACCAGGTTGGAGATGTCAGGCTGCCTGCCGGTATAGGCAGTTCGGGAAAGATTGGGTATTTCCCTGTCTACTGTGCTATAGCCGGCCAACCAGTTTACTTTTGTCTTAGCCGGTCCTATCGTATGCTCACCGATCAATTGAGAGGCGATTATTTTGTTAGAAGTGAACCATCTTACAGTCTCCCTCGTATAAGCGTCAGGGTCACTACTATAATCATACGCACCTGTCCGTCTTATAAGTTTATTGTCCGAATTAATGCTCAGATTGTTCTTCCAACTTATGCTGTTGCGATTATTTATTTTAACGGAAATATTCGCCAATGCCGATACAACAACTTCATCATTGAAAATGGAATCGGTAAAATTTCCCTTTTGAGCCGGAGTATGATAAGGAACAGAAAAATCATATGTATCAAAATTGTCTCGAGGCCCCTCGTTTAACATATAGGTCCTGATATAATTTACGGATAACAAGACTCCCAAAAATTCCTGTTGATTTCGCTCTATATTAAATCCTTTTGAAAGTTCGAATCTATAGGCAGGCTTTGTAATGCCACTTTGCACTCCCCACCTGTAATCTTTGAAATATTTTGTTAGCCCGGCTTTTTGCGCAGGAGTCAATACATTTTTTATGTCGGCCGAGGAAGGTATTTCTGCGGGCAAAGACCGGGTGCCATCATCGATACCAATCCAGTCTTTGCTGCCCATGTTTTCAGAATAGTAACGGTTTTTGCCGGTAACTAATGTGTTATAAGCAACTCCAAAGCTGATGGAAGTAAAACTCTTCGGTAAAATTGATTTCGTGGTAATATCAATAATTCCGCCAGCAAATTCACCAGTTTTATCCGGCGTCGCGGTTTTATAAATGATAAGATTGTCCAATATCGAAGACGGGAATATATCAAATGCAAAAGCTTTCCGGTCACTTTCAGTACTGGGCAATGGAGCCCCGTTAATAAACGACGCATTATACCTGTCATTCAATCCACGGATAATGGCAAAGCGATCATCCTGGATACTGGCGCCGCTTACTCGTTTTATTACATCTCCCATTGTTTTGTCGGGAGTTTTGCGCACCTGTTCATAGGTTACGAAATCGGCTGAATTAGGAAAATTTTTCCTGGCTATTAATAGCGAGGCTACGGTTTCACCAGCAGCTCTTGACCTGGTAGACTGCACAACCACGTTTGCAAGCGTACTCTTTTCAACCAGTGATATCGTAATTGAAGTAATGTCGCGATCTTTCACAATTATTGAATCAACCACCTTCTCGATATAGCCTGCGTAAGTACACCTGATGGAATAAATACCCGCAGCAAGTTTGCCAAAGGAAAAATTCCCATCCTGGTCGGCAAAACGCATATCCGATTTTTCAATGAGAGTAACCGTAGCATTGCTCAAACCCTGGCCAGAACCCGCATTGATCACCTTGCCGGTTATTTTACCTGATTGTGCGAGTAGCAACTTTGCACTAATCAGTAGCAGAACAGAAAAAAATATCTTTTTCATCCAAAGCAGTTTTTGCAAAGAAGGTTGAATAGGGAGGAAGTACAAAGAAACCTGATTATCACTGGACCCATGTCAAGAAATCGTTAACGAAATATTATTTCTCCGAAAGTGCATTTGCAACCTTTATCGGTACTTCGCGGGCTATATAAAAAATTCGAACTGAAGTTAATTGTCGGCGATGCAGTACCGAGTGTTACAAAAACAAGTAAGCATTAGATAATGATTTATTAATAAACGCCGCGTAACACGAAGCACTATCTCTTTTAGATTTGCAGCCTCACAAGCTCCATTTCGATTCAAATAACCCACCTTCCTTTTACTGAAAAATGAAACCGTATAAATTTACTCTGCTGCTTTTGATGGGCTCTTTTGCCTTTATAAGCGCCGCTTCACAAAATGCGGTAATAAATATCCTGTCACAAAATTCAGGAACTGTCCGAAAAGGAGAAACCGTTTTTTTAGAAGTGACGGTTAATAATACTGATCCTTTTTCGAACATTGGCTATTATAAAATAAAAGCTCTAATCAATGTGCCATCCGAGATAGTTAGCATAGATACCACAGGCCTGCAACTGCCAGCAGGCTGGACTTTTATGGTCAACAACGGTTCTTCGATTGTTCTCTCGAATGGTACCGATATAATCGCTTCCAATACGGCACGCACGTTAATGATCCCCCTT
>DASSFT010000605.1:0-5611 GCA_035694045.1 Chitinophagaceae bacterium | reverse complement strand
AGCAAAATCTCTTATCATTTCAGGTACCAGTTCGAACTCATTTGTCTTATCCAAAAAATGCATAGCACCTAACCTCATACATTCCTCGCGATAATAATCACTGACCTGATTGGTCAGCATGATCACCTCGCAGGTTTTTTTTGAACTTTTTATCTTTTTCAAAAGATTGATCCCGTTTTTGCCAGCGAGATTTATATCCAACAGTACTAAATCCGGTTTTTTTTCGTGAAGCCCGAATGCCTCTTCGTAGTGATGTGCGGTAAGAATAAAGCTGATGTCCTTCACCTCTTCAAGGATGCCAATCATTCGCCTGACAAAATGGATATTGTCGTCAACGATCAGAATGGACAGCTTTTCTTTTTTCATGGTGGATTTAATATGCAAAGAAACGATTGGCAGTCAATGATCAATATAGACTAGTCTACCAATCCATTGTCCTGAAAAGCACCACTGGTTTTGTAGCTTAACAACTACAGTTTTACCCCTATTTAAACAGCTTTGTTGCTTACCTGGCCGAGCAATCGATTGACCATTCCTATCAGCTCATTGTCCGCATTGTTTTTATTGAGGAAAGCAGTGGCCCCTGCGCTGAGAGCGTGGGAAGCATACTGTTCATCCGGGTAAATGCTGATAAGAATGGAAACCTGGGAGGGTTTTGCCTCTTTAATTTTTTTTATAGCATGTAGGCCGCCACCGCCGGGCATTACCAGGTCGGAGATGATGATATCCCATTCTTCATTTAATGCATGATCGATAAGTGATGCGGTATCGACAGCCAATTCAAGATAGGCTGAAGGAAAGCCTTCAAGCAGTAGCTCCTTTAATCTTTGTCTTACAACAGGATGGTCATCGGCAACCAACATTCTAATCATAAAATCCGGGCAATAGCTGCTTTGAAAGAAACTTGGTTCCTCCAGCTAGGACATCTAAGCTACGCAACCGATTGATAAACAGGTGTAGGGCAAAAATCTTTAATCCTGTAGAATTTTCACTACAAAATTATGATTCAAATCAACTTTTTTTCAAGTGCATAACGGGTAAGTTCTGCGTTGGTCCGCATATTCATCTTTTCCATGATGCGGGAGCGATAAGTGCTGACCGTAGTAGCGCTCAGGGAAAGTTGGGAAGCTATATCAGATACCGCTTTGCCGGAGGCCAGCAATTTAAGCACCTCGAATTCCCTGTCGGAGAGAGTTTCATGCGGTTGTAGCCTGTTATCTTCTCCCAGGGCATTAGCTAGTTTTTCGGCAACGGCCGGGGTAATGTATTTTTTCCCGAGTTGCACCGATTGAATAGCCTTGATGATATCATCGTGAATATTATCTTTTCCCAGGTAACCGGAGGCTCCGGCTTTCAATACCCGCAATGCGTATTGATCTTCGGGGTACATGCTCATGATGAGCACCGGCAATTGCGGCGCCATTTGTTTTATTTGTGTAAGAGCATCCAGCCCGCTCCGGCCGGGCATATTCATATCGGTGATGACGATGTTCCAATCGTCCTTCATTATTTCAGACAGGAGGCTTTCTGCATCGGCTACTTCTCCAATTTGAGCAGACGGGTATTCTTCAAGCAGAATTTGTTTCAATCCTTTGCGAACTACAGCGTGATCGTCGGCAATAAGAATTTTCAGCATACACTACCTTCTTTAAACAACTGAAACCATTAGAACAATAATTCCGTTACCAGCTATAGATGTTCCTTTTCACCAACGTCATTCTAACGAATCTCCAGACGAATTTTCTTTTTTAAAGATCCAGGCTTTTATTTCAGCCTTTAAAATAGGTCTTTTATTCTATCCATCAATCGGTATAGCTGTTTTTTTAACCGCATTCTATTACGGCCCGGGGGCAAAATTATCGAACCGGGAGAAACTATTTAAACTTATATCTTCATAATATGAGCATGACTTTGGCATCCCGGCTTATTCAATTCTATCTAACAATGGACCCTCCCTCTGGTTTACCAGAAGGAATCGACATCCTCTTTCCCCAAAAAGACAGCCAGGTAATAGAGGCAGTAAAAGCCTTTTTTAATAAATATTATACTGACAACCGGCCGCGTCGACTGCTACTGGGCATTAACCCGGGCCGATTCGGTGCAGGTATCACCGGGATCAACTTTACAGCCCCCAGGCAATTGAAAAATGATTGCGGCATAGCTCATCCATTTGGTGAGAGCAGTGAACTTTCGGCAGAGTTTATTTATGAAATGATCGGGAATTATGGGGGACCGGAAAAATTCTACCAGGATTATTTTATTTCGGCCGTAAGCCCGTTGGGGTTTACAAAGAATGGCATAAACATCAATTATTATGATGAAAAAGGCCTTCAACAGGCAGTCACCCCCTTCATCCTCGAGCAGCTGCAAAAACAATTATCCTTTGAATTCCTGACAGACCGCTGCATCTGTATCGGCGGTGAAAAGAATTTTAAGTTCCTTACTTCGCTTAACAAGGAGCATAAGTTTTTTAAAACGATCATCCCCCTGCCTCATCCCCGGTTTATACTGCAGTATCGCCGCAAGCAAAAAGAAAAATACCTACAAGAATACCTGGAAGCACTCAGGTGCTGACAACCATATAACTGCAGCCTTTAGCTCCCTCAGTTCTCACATCTCACATTTCCCGTTTGACTGGTTGCGCTACCGTTTACAAAGTATTTTTTGCCAAACCCGCTGCCGGCTTCTAAATTTGCTCCTCAATCTTTCGAATCATGAAAGTCATTGTAGACCTCCGCTTCTGACGCAAGTATCCCGATCGTCCCGATCCTTCGTTTCGCTCTGGACTATCGGGATTGGAATGGCATCGCCATCCTGTTTTCATTTCATTTATTAATTACCATTAACTATTTTGTATGTCGCAAAAGTCTATGACTTCAAACAGGCCTTCTATAATCAGTCTTATTAAACAGTCCCTCCGCGGCGGCGAACATGATTACACCCAGGGAAGTATCCGGCAGGCTATCGTTTTACTGGCCATACCCATGATCCTTGAACTGAGTTTAGAAAGTGTATTCGCAGTAGTGGATATGTTTTTTGTGGGCAAACTAGGATCTCATGCCATTCAAACGGTTGGTCTTACGGAATCGGTCATTACGATTCTTTATACTATTGCAATCGGTCTTAGCACAGGAGCAACGGCCGTGGTAGCGAGAAGGATTGGCGAAAAAAATCCTGAGGGCGCCGCTCATGCAGGAGCCCAGGCTATCATTATTGCAGCAGCGGTGACCATTCTTGTCAGCATTGCCGGCGTTGTATTTGCAAAAGATATACTTCGTATCATGAAGGCGGCGCCAGATGTGATAGAAGAAGGTGTCGGCTTCACCCGCATCATGCTTGGAGGAAGCCTTGTTATCATTTTACTCTTCCTGATCAATGGTATTTTTCGCGGTGCCGGAGATGCAGCCATCGCTATGCGCAGCTTGTGGATCGCCAGTGGTATCAACATCTTTCTTTGTCCCATGCTGATCAACGGGTATGGGCCGTTTCCCGAACTGGGCCTGAAAGGTGCGGCTATTGCTACGACTATCGGTCGCGGTATAGGAGTATTGTATCAATGCTATTACCTATTTGGCACCAAGGGAGTGATCAAGATCAGGTCCTGGCATTTCAAATGGGATTTCCCGGTGATAAAAACATTGCTGGAAATTTCATGGCCGGCGATCTTCCAGTTTTTCATGGCCTCGGGAAGCTGGATCATCTTATCGAGACTGGTGGCTGAAACCGGGGGTACTGAAGCTAGTGCCGGCTACCAGGTGGCTATTCGCAATGTTGTATTTTTCATCCTGCCGGCCTGGGGTCTGAGTAATGCAGCCGCAACACTGGTAGGACAAAACCTGGGAGCCAAACAACCGGATCGCGCAGAAAAAAGCGCCATCATCACTTTGGAGTATAATGCTATTTTCATGACCGGTGTAATGCTGTTCTTCCTGTTGTTTGCTTCACCTGTCATTTCTTTTTTCACAAAAGATGAAGAAGTACACCGGTATGGCACCATGGCCCTGCAAACGATCGGTACCGGCTATATCTTTTATGGTATTGGTATGGTAATGATCCAGGCACTTAATGGAGCGGGTGATACCAAATTACCGACTTTGATAAACTTTGTTGGTTTCTGGCTTTTCCAGATACCGTTGGCATATATATTAGCTAAAGGATTTCATCTCGGTCCAATGGGTGCTTTTATTTCCATCCCTGTTGCTGAAACAGCAATCGCCATCGCGGCATATATAATTTTCAAAAAGGGAAAATGGAAAGAAGTAAAAATCTGAATTGACGTGGCAACATCCGTGTAGGCAACGGGTATTTTCTATTAGTGAAAATACCCTTTGTCATTCCTACACGTGTATTGCGTATAATAGGTAGTAGTTTTTCCCGTAGCTACTATTTTACACTTACCGTAATTGTTCGTAAGACTATATAAAACAGCTTTTTATTGCTTGCATTTACTATAAGTGCATACTATTTTTGTTCAGTACCACGTTTTTAAATCGTAATCTGTATCCCTTTGAGAAAACTCATTGCTTATATTTCTATTTCCTGCATTTTCATACTAAGCAGCAGTTTTACCGCATTACCAACGATCCGGGAACAATCCCCTACAGTATTTATTCCGGTGGTAAGCGACAAAGGAAAAGAAATTGCTGAAAAAGCCTCGTTATTATATGATCGTCTGAATCTACGCGAACTTGGTCTTTCGCTCGATGCATTTAATTATGCTTACCGGGGATATGAATATCTCCTGGATAAAAACCAGGTGAATGATTCCTCATACCTCACCATCTGTGATTTTACGCAGTCAGCAAAACAAAAAAGGTTTTACCTGATCGATATAAAGGACGATAAAGTGCTCTTGAACACCTATGTCGCCCATGGCCACAATTCGGGCGGTGAATACGCGACACGGTTCTCGAACCGGTTACGGTCAAAGCAAAGCAGCCTCGGTTTTTATATCACCGGGAATACGTATGTAGGTGAACACGGTTTATCCTTAAGAATGGAGGGAATGGAACCCGGCTTTAATGATAAAGCTTACAGGCGGGCTATAGTACTGCATGGGGCCAGTTATATCGGTAACGGGTCTGCCGGCAGAAGTTATGGATGTCCCGCGGTTCCCAAAAATGAAAGCAAGAGAATCATCAATACTATTAAGAACGGAACGTGCTTATTTATCTACCATCCAGATAAAAAATATATCCAGGGATCTAAAATATTAAACGACTGATTGGACACAACAAGGATGGATGATAATAATAGCCCAACTCACCCTATGGTTGGGCTTTATTTTTTATTTCTCGCCATCCCGCCATTCGGCGGGACAACGTCGCAACGCAAAAAAACTGATTGTCTTCCTCCTGTTTACAAGAAAAAAAATTGCCCGGGCAACCATCTTTGCTCACCTTGCATTTATACCAGGGCCGCCCAATGATTTTCCAGGAACTGATAAAAGAATGTAAACAGGGAAGCGTGGCAGCGCAAAAGTGCCTGTTCGACCATTTTGCCGAAAGCATGATGATGGTTTGCTGTCGCTATGTAAAAACGGAACAGGACGCAGAAGAAATTCTACTGGATGGGTTTTATAAGTTCTTTAAAAGCATTGGAACCTTTCAAT
>DASSFT010000604.1:0-2990 GCA_035694045.1 Chitinophagaceae bacterium | reverse complement strand
ACTCCCTGAAACTCGCCGCCTTTTCATACGAGCCATTAAAACGATAAGCTATCGTTTTAGCTTTGTTGGCGCTTCCATAGATATCAAAGCATGGTTTATAGAAATCATAACTGCCGGCACGGAAGGAAATTTCGCCGCCCCGCTCAAACCTTGGTTTTTTGGTAATGAGATTGATCGCTCCGCCTGCCGTCACGTTTCCATACAATATTGCATTGCTTCCTTTTAAAAATTCAATTCTTTCCAGCGAACTCATTTCCGGCATAGCATTGTTATTAAAGCGAATGCCATTCTTGAAGGTATTGGAACTGCCATAAGAAAAGCCTCTGCCCCCAATTTCCTGGACAGCGCCACCTGTTGTACTGACGAGATATACACCACTTACATTTTGCAGTACATCGCTGATGCGGACTGCTTGCTGTCTTTCGAGCACCTGTTTGCCGACAACTACTGTGCTCTGTGGAAGATCCATTGGTTTAATACCGGCTTTGCCGAGTGCAGTGGTCTTTTCGTTAAGAGCCTTGGTGCCCACCACTACAACTTCATCTAACTCGGTTCTGTTCTCGAGCAGGGTGACATCCAATACAGTAGTTTCTCCATCACTAATACTTACCTGCCGGGCCAATGTTTGCAGCCCGGAATAGGAGATGATGAGGGTGTAGGTCCCGGGTCTGATATCGGAAAATATATAATGACCGTTAACGGAGGATGTAGTTGTTTTTTTAAGTTCTTTTATCGTTACATTAACCTGTTCCGCTGGTGTTCCGTCACTTGTGAGAATATTTCCTTTTAGTGAACCTGTTTGAGCACTGATTCCGGGGCTTATTAAATTAAAAATAGTTATTATAATTCCTGTCAATAGTCGCATATAGGGTTGTTTGAGATTTGCTTAAATGCCGGGCAAAGGAACTCCAACCCCATCTCTTTTGATTTTAAAATCGGGAAAAACCATTTACAATAACCGGAAAAACTCCCTGAACGCTATTTTGAATGTTGAATTTTGAATGTTGAATGGGAAAATCCGTTCGACAGTTAATTTTTAAGTCAACATATTGCCTATAGGATGCTTGACTGTTTCCAGCCACGGATGACGATTCATTTAAAATTCATCATCTAACATTCAAAATATTCAAATGTCGATCTTGAACCGTTTCACCATTTCAATTCTCCCCTCGCCGGTGATCAATATCTCTCTGGAGTGCTTTACTTTTCTTACCCAGTGTTTGCTGATCATGGCTTCCAGCAAGGCGGCGCCCAGGGATCCGGCCAGGTGATGATTTCGTTCGCTCCAGTCGAGACAGGGATATGCAAACTTCCTGTTTTGCTTTTGAGTTGCAGAAATATCAATATCAAGGCTTTCAAATAATCTTTCACCCGCCACCGATAATTCATACCGGTCATCGTGGGTGATCAGCCATTTGTTTTTCAGGAAAACTCCGGTTACCTGTACACCTAACCTTCCGGCAAGGTGATCATAGCAGGTACGGGCATATCTTATTCCGGCTGTATGCGGGTCTGCAGTTGATTTTAAAGAGGCCGATACAGGCATTAGCGCTGCAATATTTTCGATAGCCTGTGCCACCCGGTCACTGGCGAACCGGTAGTATTTATGTCTTCCCTGCTTTTCCGATCTTAACAAACCGGCATTGATCAATTGTGAAAGATGGTTACTTGCCGACTGAAATGAAATATCGGCGCTTGTAGCCAGCTCGGTAGCCGTATAGGCTCGGCCGTCCAAAAGATTCCACAGCATCATCGCTCTCGACTTTTCTCCGATCAGCGAAGCGATTTGGCCAAAATGTCTTTCTATTTCCTCCGGCCGGTCATTCATAAATTCCTTTTACCCATTTCTCTGAAATTATTTTACCTCTTTCATAGTCGTCCACGACAAGAACCAGTTGATTATTGTGATCGCTGTACTGAACCAGGATATTGATATCGTTTTTAGCCATCATGCGACATATCATTCCCAGCTGGCCGGGTACATCCTGTTTCAGTTTTTGAATGAGCACCTCATTGATCGCGGCTACCCTGATACCTTTTTGTTCCAGTGCTTCCCTGGCTTTCTGCGCATCTTCAACCAGGAAATGAGCGATGCCCATTCCATCATGAACAAATGCTCCACCGCCTTCCAGACTTACCCCGGCCTTTCCTAGTGTTTCACCCATTTCAGCAAGTGCACCGGGCTTATCTTGTAAATGTATGGTTATATCTTTCATATATTTCCTATCAATTTATACCTGGCATCGACTAAATCCGTGTATCCGTGGCAATGACAACTTCAATTTTCGTTTTGACCGAATTGGCAATAAAGCAATTCTCATGTGCCAGTTCATGCAGTTGCCGGATTGTTGCTTCCGTTGGCAGGTTTTCTCCTTCAAATTGTATTACGGGATGTAGTTTGACACTGAGGATCTGTTTCCTGCCGTCGTCACCCGTATCAAGAATGCCTTCTGCCTGGTCTTCATAATGTTTTATGATGTATTTCTGCCTGGCGCAAAATGAAAGAAAGAACAGCATATGGCAGCTTGCAATAGAAGCAATGAATGCTTCCTCCGGATCAACCAGGGAAGGATCAGAAAAAGGTATGGGCACGACATGCGGCGAAGCCGATGCATTGAATTCTGCACCGCCATCAAACTTCCACCGGTGAACACGGTTGTATCTTCCATCGGTAAAGACTTCACTGTCGGTTTTTGCCCAGCTGACTGTGGCTGTATGTTTCATGCTTTGATTTTTACAGGACAAAGCTAAACGACCGGCGGCAGTGATAGTTCATTTTAGGATGAACTATGGAATTATTTTGAATAGTGGATTTTGAAGAAATTGTTCTTTCAGCATCTGTTTGGTCGGTTTTCAGAGATCGCTATCAAGGTTCAGGGTGTTCCCTCATTCAAAATTCAGCATTTAAAATTCAAAATAACCCTTCAGTCTTTGCTTCACAGAAAAATAATACATTTAACTATGGCAAACTATTGTTGGAGCATCTGCGA